>DORE01000059.1:0-148 GCA_003514305.1 Gammaproteobacteria bacterium
GCACATGGCGCGGAGTAACCGTTTACTCGTCGATTTGTCGGTGTCTTCGGGCCTCCGCAAGCCCATCAATGTTTCGCCCGGTATCGCGGCGCAGTAATCATGAGTGGATAAGATTCCCATTGCTTGCGATCAAACTGGTAGGCTCGCT
>DORE01000059.1:474-3897 GCA_003514305.1 Gammaproteobacteria bacterium
CTGACACTACTGCAAGGGCCGAATGATATGAGCAATGTTGATCTTCCCAATCTCCTCATCGAGGCGGAGGACTTTTCTGAATACGGTGGCTGGGTTCTAGATTCACAGTTTGAATCGGTAATGGGATCGCCCTATCTCCTTGCCCATGGCTTAGGGCGGCCTGTGAGTGATGCTACAACCTCTTTTGAGGTCGGGATTGCCGGCGAATACCAGCTATTTGTGCGTGCGAAGGACTGGGTTCCTGGACATTCGCCGGGGCGTTTTCAACTGCTGATTAACGATGTTGCAGTAGCCAAAGAATTCGGCGCAAACGGCGAAGACTGGAATTGGGAAGTGGGCGGCAGCGTTCATTTGCCCCAGGGCCAGGTGACGCTGGCCTTAAGAGACCTTACAGGTTTTGAAGGCAGATGCGATGCAATCTATTTCAGTGGCGATGGTGTCGTGCCGCCAAACGAAGTCGATGCCAGCAGTCGTGCCTGGCGAAAACAGCAGCGCGGGTTACCGGAAGCACCGGAGGACAACGGCAATTTTGAGGTCGTAGTTGTAGGTGGTGGTGTATCCGGTTGTGCGGCGGCTTTGGCGGCCGTGCGACAGGGCCACAGTGTCGCACTCATTCACGACCGGCCGGTATTGGGCGGCAACGCCAGTACAGAAATTGGGCTGATGCCTCGGGGTACCCAAGGGGCAGTGCTCAGAGAACTGTCCGAACGCAAAGAGAACGGCGATCTTAAAGCCTATGACATTCTGCTGGACGAAGGTGTTGCGGTGTTCTTAGAACAAAGAGTGTTCGCCGCGGAAACCAAACAAAACAAGATAGTCTCTGTGGATACCGTGTGTTCCCGTGGCGGTCACGAGTACCGTATCAGCGGCGCCATTTTTATCGATACCTCGGGTGTTGCGATGCTGGCTACGCTGACCGGCGCTAAAACCATGTTTGGCCGTGAATCGCGGGAGCAATTCGGCGAGTCCTACGCGCCCGACGAAGCGGATCATATGCACCACGGGAATACCTTGTTTTTCAGAACCAGGATGGCAGACGAACCGTATGATTTTCCCGAGGTGCCTTGGGCCACAGAAGTGTCTAAAGATTATGCAAACCTCAGCGGCCAACTTGTGCGTCCTGGATTAGAGAACGGGCCGGGGCCACGCGCGGGCGAAAATCCGGACATGCCTGAATTCCGTTTCGGCGGTGCGAATGATGCGTTTCCAGCGACACACTTTTGGGAATATGGCCAATGGCTCGACCCTTATACGTCGGGCGAACTCGTTCGGGACTATTTGATGCGTGCGCTTTACGGTACGTTTTCCAATGTTAAGCGCATGGAAAAACGTGCGTATGCGAATTTAGAATTTGACTGGATGGCGTTCGTTGCGGCACAGGGGGAGTACCGGCGCTATTGCGGGGACTATGTACTCACCGAAAACGACATCACCGGGCACACAGAATTCGACGACGCATTGATTGGTAATGACGGCTCTTTCTGTATCCATTGCGCTTGGGAAGAGGGCGAAGGGAAATACGACTTTCGATTAAAAGATTGGATCTGGGACAACCGCGACGGTCAGTCTTACACGATACCTTTTCGTTGCCTGTATTCCTGCAATATCGAAAATCTGATGATGGCGGGTAAGCACATTAGCGTCAGTCACGTTGCATCATCGGCCACTAAACTTATGGGCAATGGTGCGCAACATGGGGTCGCCGTCGCCCTTGCCGCGCATCTATGTTTGACCCTCGAAAAGACCCCCAGAGAGCTTTATGAGCAGCACCTCGAAGAGCTCAAAACCCTGGTGCATAAAGAAACCAGTTGTGATCACGACATCGAGCATAATCCCCCTATACCTCAATTCACTCCGGTGCCGGGTTAGCTGTTTGTCGGTAGAAACCCACGCTAAAGGGCCTGGGAGGCGGCAGAAGTCCGCATACGGGAGCGGGATGGGGCAGCGATTCCACAGGAATCTGCCCCCACTGACTGATATCAGTTATAGGTGAGATAGCTAAGTCATTGAAATATATGGCGCACCCGACATGGTCCATTAAGACGTTTCATAGTGTTTTAGGGGGTATCAAAAATAGAGCAAAATCCCCATTTTCATTGATGAATATCCACTTAGGGGTATCATCAGATTACTTTGAGAAGCATTCAATAGCATTAAAAATGGGGGTACCTTTGGGGGTACCTAAAGCTAGGTAATCGAATGAAGCTAACCAGCGCGAAAGTCAAAAGTGCAGAGGGTAAGGAGAAAAGCTACAAACTGGCTGATAGTGGCGGTCTGTATCTGTTGGTTAAACCTAACGGGCGGAAGTATTGGCGTCTAAAGTACCGTATCGGTGCTAAAGAAAAGCTGCTGGCGCTAGGCGTTTACCCCACTTTGTCGCTCAAAGCCGCCAGGTCTGCGCAGGACAAGGCTAAGCTTGAGTTGAGAAGTGGTTTTGATCCTGCTGAGTTAAGACGAACGAAAAGGCTTGAGGTCTCTGAGATAACAGCCAACAGCTTTAGAGTCGTTTCAGACAATTGGTTCGAAACCAAAATGCTGGGCAAGTCAAAGACCCATCAAGAACGAACACGCGGCATTTTAGACAAGCATTTATTGCCTTCATTGGCCCATAGACCTTTGGCCGAAGTCACCGCACCTGATCTCCTGGGAGTTCTTCGCAAGATTGAAGCCACGGGAGCGCATTACACGGCTCACAGAGCGTGCCAGGTATTTGGGCTAGTCGCACGTTTCTCTATTGCGTCTGGTTTAGCGGAGCGGGATGTATCGGTCGATCTCAAAGGCGCCTTAGTACCACCGAAGAAGAAACACTTCGCAGCCATCACTACTCCGGCGCAAGCGGGAGAGTTGATGTCTTCTATTGCAAACTTTGATGGTGCACCTGTTGCAAAGGCGGCTCTAAAAATCAGTCCCTTGCTGTTCCAACGGCCGGGAGAGATCAGGCACATGGAGTGGTCTGAGATCGATCTTCATGCAGGAGTCTGGGAGATACCGGCAGAAAAAATGAAGATGGATGCACCCCATATGGTGCCGCTATCCAAACAAGCCGTGGAGATTCTGACCCAGCTACAGCCTCTAACTGGTCGTAGCTTGTATACCTTTCCGTTAGAAACAATAGGTCCAAAACCCATGACGGAAAATACGGTACGCCTTGCTCTCCGGAAACTTGGTTACTCCAGTGACCAGCATACCCCCCACGGATTCCGCGCCATGGCTAGAACCTTGCTGGATGAAGTGCTGGGTTTTCGGGTGGATTGGATCGAAATGCAGTTAGCGCACAGGGTGAAGGACCCTAATGGAAGAGCCTACAACCGCACCAAATACCTGGAACAGCGCCGGCATATGATGCAACGCTGGGCCGATTACTTAGACGAATTACGTTTAGCAGCCGACCACAACAATGTTGTGGTTGGCGCTTTCAAGAAT
>DORE01000115.1:0-12821 GCA_003514305.1 Gammaproteobacteria bacterium
ACAACAGGATATTCGAAAGGTGCGATGCTCAGTCATAATAATCTGATCGCCAATATGATGCAGCTATGGTCCCGTTGCGGATTGGTGATAGGAGAAGCCGTCGAGAAGGTAGCCGCACCGCTGCCGCTGTACCATAGTTACGCTTTTTTACTGCATTGTCTGGCTATGCCTTTCGCTGGGAACCTGAGTGTTCTGATACCGAATCCTAGAGATTTGGACAGCGTGGTAAGCACTTTTGTTAAACATGAGATTAGCTGCTTTGTCGGCATCAATACCCTCTACCTGGCCTTGCTTGAGCACCCCAAGTTTCGCTCTCTTGACTTCAGTCACCTCCGATTTTGTGGTGCTGGAGGTATGGCTTTGTCGACCTCAATCGCCAGGCGCTGGGAGCACCTAACCGGTTGCCAAATCTTTGAAGGTTATGGATTGACCGAATGCTCGCCAGTTGTTGCTATAAATCTGCCCGGCAGGGTGAGAATGGGTACTGTAGGTGAACTGGTTCCCGAGACAGAAATCATGGTTGTCGATGATAGCGGGAAAGCGGTAAAGAATGTAAGGCGCGGTGAGGCTTATATCAGAGGACCGCAGGTGATGTTAGGTTATTGGCAGCAAGAAGAGGCGACCCGCGATGCAATCAGTGAGGATGGTTGGTTTAAGACCGGCGATTATGTTGAAACCAGTGAGGACGGATATATCACCATTGTCGACAGGAAGAAAGATATGATTTTGGTTTCTGGTTTCAATGTCTTTCCCAACGAAATTGAAGACTGGGTAAATCAGCATCCAGCGGTTCTCGAATCTGCTGCGATCGGCATTCCCGACGAACGTCGCGGTGAACGGGTGAAGCTCTTTGTCGTACGAAAGTCTGAAAGTTTGTCTTCCGAACAAATAAAGGAGTATTGCTCCGAAGGCCTCACTGCCTACAAGGTGCCGAACGAAATTGTTTTCGTCAAAGATCTTCCTAAATCTCTGATTGGTAAAATTTTGCGCAAAGAGCTCAAATAAGGGTCGTTGAGTTACGCCCTCTTAATGACAAAATGAAAGCGTATGCTGATTAAAGATTTGGAAAAGTTATTACCGGACTGCCAATCTGGTGATCAGTTTAGATTTCGCAAGAAATTAGCTGCGCATCGGAAAAAAAAGCCTAGGTTTGATCAGGATAATGCGCTCAGCCAATTAGCAGAAGAAATGCAACGGTCAGTCAAAGTCTGCCAGATTCGTGACTGCGCTATTCCCACCAAAATGTCATACCCCAAAGAGCTGCCGGTCAGTGAAAATGTCTCGAAGTTAGTCAAGCTTGTCCGCAACCATCAGGTGCTGATTGTCGCTGGTGATACAGGTTCGGGGAAAACAACGCAGTTGCCAAAAATTTGCCTGCAAGCTGGTCTGGGACGAAGAGGCCTTATAGGTCACACTCAACCTCGGCGCCTTGCTGCTTCCTCTGTAGCAAACAGAATTGCCGAGGAATTGGGTACTGAGGTAGGTCAGGGGGTCGGGTTTCAGATCAGATTTATTGAGAAAGCGGCTCCTGCGACCTATTTGAAGGTGATGACCGACGGGATCCTATTATCTGAAATCCAGCAAGACAGGTTTCTCAACCGATACGAAGCACTCATAATAGATGAAGCACACGAGAGATCGCTGAATATTGATTTTCTTCTGGGCTATTTAAAAGAGCTTCTTAGTCTCCGGCCAGATCTAAAACTTATTGTTACTTCAGCAACGATTGACGTCGAGAAATTCTCCGCTCACTTCAATGATGCCCCAATAATGAGAATATCCGGCAGAACCTTCCCGGTAGAGATTGAGTATGCTCCTCTCAGTGATGAAGCGGAAGATCTGAACCATTCGGAGACGATGGTTCAAGGGGTCGTCTCAGCGGTGAAACGAATAAGGGATCGCGATTTAGCTCAGAGAAAAAATACCGGAGATATTTTGGTGTTTCTCGCAACAGAAAGAGATATCCGAGAGACAGCGCAAGGGCTTCGTAGAGCACGACTTTTAGATACTGAGATCTTACCGCTGTATGCCCGACTACGACAGTCAGAGCAAGCACGGATATTCACGCCACATAAAGGGCGCAGGATTGTTCTCGCCACAAACGTAGCGGAGACCTCAATTACCGTTCCTGGAATTAACTATGTTATCGACACCGGGCTAGCGCGGGTCAGTCGTTATAGTATTCAGAGCAAAATACAAAGGCTTCCCATCGAACGGATTTCAAAAGCAAGCGCCAATCAGAGGAAAGGGCGCTGCGGTAGGCTTGCTGATGGCTTGTGTATCAGATTGTATTCCGCAGCTGATTTTGAAGGCCGTCGTGAATTTACTGATCCAGAAATCAAGAGAACTAATTTGGCATCGGTTATTTTAAGGATGCTTTCTTTAAAGATTGGGGAAATTACTCAGTTTCCCTTCCTGGAAGCCCCTGAACGGAGAGCCGTAACCGATGGTTTTAAATTGCTGGAAGAACTTAATGCGATCGATGGAAAGAAACAACTTACGGTAGCTGGCAGGCAAATGGCTAGTTTGCCAGTTGATCCAAAGCTCGCCCGCATGCTTGTGGTTGCGAATGCTCAAGGCTGCGTTAGAGAGCTGCTCATCATTGTCAGTGCCCTGAGTATTCAGGACCCGAGAGAGCAAGGTCGTGGAAATAAGGAACCGCTCGAAGACGCCCAACCTGATTCTTTGCACCCAGATTCTGATTTTTTGAATTTCAAAATCCTGTGGGACTCATATGAAGAAGCACGTCGGACTTCCACCCAGGCTGAGCTGCGAAAGTACTGTAAACGCCAATATTTGTCCCCGATGCGTATGCGGGAATGGCGAGAGGTCCACCGGCAGCTGCTTTTGACTTGTCAGAGATTGCGTTTTCGCATTAATACTGGTCCAGCAGAATATTCGGCGATACATAAAGCGATCCTCAGCGGGGCAATCAGCCAAGTTGCCCGTCAGCACGAGGGTAAGGTGTATCAAGGAGTTCGGAATAAGAAATTTATACTTCTGAAAAGCTCTGTTTTGGCTGGGAAAAGAGCGCGCTGGATAGTGACTTCCGGCTTAATTGAAACTACTCAGGCATTTGCCAGTCTCGCCGCAAAAATCGAGCCTGAATGGGCAGAAGAAATGGCACTGCATTTGGTGAAGAGTGAAACCTTCGAACCTCATTGGAGCAAGAAACGCCAGCAAGTTATCGCTTACGAAAAGGTCAGTTTGTTGGGCTTAAAGCTCATTGAAAAAAGACCGATTGCCTATAAAAAATTTGATCTTACTCTAGCGAGAGAATTGTTTATCAAACAGGCGCTTGTACCAAATGAGGTTGTGCTAAAGTCATCTTTGCTCGAGCGTAACCGGCGCTTTCTTAGGCGATTGGAAAAAGAAGAGGAAAAGCTGCGTAGGCCAGAGATTTTGCTCAGTGAAAGAGAAATCTATCGATTCTATGACAAGAGTTTGCCGGAAAAAGTGGCCTCTACCGACGATCTGGCGCAATGGCTTAAGCAAGCCTCAGCGGAGGAGACGCGCAAACTTGAAATGAGTCGAGCTGCCTTGTTGGGGTCTGATAGTGTCGTTCTCGATGAGGCCTTCTTTCCTGATAAGGCAGCAATCCATCACAATAGGCTTAAACTCAATTATCAATTTAAGCCAGGTCACGACAGAGATGGAGCAACTTTGGAAGTGCCGCTCGCTGTGCTTCCTCAGCTACAGCAGTCTGATTTAGATTGGGCAGTGCCGGGCCTTTTGCGAGATCGTGCTATAGCTCTCCTGAAAACACTACCAAAGTCACAACGAAAATTGTTCATCCCCATTAGTGGTTTTGTCGATAGCCTATTGCCACAAATAGTGCCCAGCGATGGTGATTTTATCTCTGCGCTCTGCGCGCAAATAAGGCGCGTAAAAATGATTTCTCTTAGTGCGAAAGATTTTGATCAAGATCGTCTGCCCTCTCACTTAAAAGTAAAAATAAAAGTGCTCGGCAGTACAGAAAAGGAGCTTGCTTTCGGTACTGATTTAAGCGCTCTTCAAAAAGAACATGCTGGGGAGAAGAGTTCAGCTGTCTCAAATCACAGTGCTTATTTTGGTCATGAGTTGGAGTGTACTGGAATGCGTGACTGGGAATGCGGAGATCTCCCAGAGTCTGTCAGATTGGGTAAAAAGCTGGTCTTAGTTCGATATCCCGCTTTGATAGACGAACAAACCAGCGTGGGGATTCGATTTTTTGCGGAAGAAGACCAGGCCATGGAGTCTCACCAAGAAGGCCTCGTCCGTCTTTACATGTTGAAGAATTCACAATTGAAGAAAACGGTGAAAAAGCAGCTTGAAAGTTTTTATAAAAAAAACGTGCTGAAATGCCCACGTGAAATGTCAAATTTGGTGCCGGAAGCTGTTACCGCTTGTTATGTAAAGGCATTTATACCGATCGATAAAAAAATCCTTACTCGCGCAGCCTTTATCGCCCAATACGACAGTGGTCGCAGTGAATTGATTGAATGGGTTCGCCGCTTAGAAGCATTGCTGCAGCAAATTTTGGATGGCCGTCTGTCAGTCCAGCAGAGGCTGAATTATCTTCGATCTGACAAAAGGCACTATGCGGTCGAAGATGTCGAAGCACAATTGGGCGAGCTTTTGCGAACGGGGTTTATCGCTCAGACTGCATGGGAGTGGTTAGAGCAGTATCCTCGTTACATTAAGGCAATTCTAAATAGATTGGAGTTCGTCCCCCATCTGGGGCCTAAGGATCAAGAACTAACAGCAAAAATTCGTTTATATTGGCGGAGATATGAATCAATAAGTGATCCGAAGAATTCAGTGAAAAGGTCCGAAGTGGACCTGTTGCGTTGGATGATTGAAGAATATCGAGTGTCAAGTTTTGCACAATCTCTGCGGACGAAACTCCCTGTTTCAGAAAAACGTCTCGAGAAGTTGTTTAAATCGATTAGTGCCTAGCGGATTGATATCGGAATATGGATAGTCGCTATTTGCAGCATACTTAAAGGGTTCAAAATCGAATCTGTCCGGCGCAGCAAGCAAGCATATTCATTTGTGATAAAAATGACTGTTGTTCAGGCAAAGCTTACGTATCGATTTGGCCAAACATTTACCTATGATATTAGCCTCCTCTGGCGATAATTTTTGCTTTGATGAAGTCTGTGTGAGAGACATAAATCAAGTCAGAGATTTTTCGTATCAGATGATCCTCATACCTGTCGATTTGTTCGTCTGAAAAAGCTATGCGCCACATGTCTTGTACTAATTGTAGTTTCTGTGGATAGTTATACTCTTTGTTTATAAGACTAGTGAACCCATATAGGGACGTCGCGTGGTCTGCCTCTTCTTGTGCCAGGCGCATTAATTCTTGAAGGTCTTCCGTTTTGACTCGCAGGCTGCTTTTCAGAAGAGAAACGAGCTCATGTTTTTCTCTTTCATCAAGCTCTTGATCAGCTTTCATGACCTCGATAAGAAGAGCAGCGCACGCGATCTGTGTTCTCGACGCGGGCAAAAGCTCCGCTGATGAGGAATTAGCTAGCTTTTCGTCGAAAAATGCCTTGATTGAATCCAGCATGTATCACTCCTATGTGTGCCATGAACCAGCCTAATTTGGATTCAGTCCACAAAACCCAACGCTTCCTTTATGACGTCTAATCCAGCGCCGGCCAGATAACTATTTTCACTTAAATGCCTTCGAAACTGTTTTCCCCCTGGCTGCCCTCTGAATAGCCCCAGAACATGTCGGCTCATGTGTTTGAGTGGCGTCCCTTTGGCGAGCTCCTGTTTTATGTAAGGCAAATAGTCAGTCAGGTACTCTTTTCGCTTTCGCATCGGCGTCTCAACATTATAGAACAAAGAGTCGACTCGGTGCAGAATGAACGGATTCTGATAAGCTTCGCGTCCGAGCATTACTCCGTCGACCTTCTTAATGAGATGTTGCGCCTGCGTAAGACTAGTGATGCCGCCATTGATTACAATCGTGAGTTCAGGGAAAGCCTCTTTGACAGCAAAAACTTTTTCATAGCACAGTGGAGGGATATCTCTATTTTCTTTTGGGCTTAAGCCTGACAATACGGCGATGCGGGCATGGATAATGAACACGCCGCAACCTGCTTTGGCCACTGTTTCCACAAACTGAAGCAAATCAGACAGAGATTCTCGATTATCAATTCCAATCCGGGATTTGACCGTAACCGGACAGTCTACTTCTGCCTGCATGCGCGCGACGCAGCGGGCGACCAGCTCTGGTTTGGCCATTAAACAGGCACCAAAAGCGCCAGATTGGACACGGTTGCTGGGGCATCCCACGTTAAGGTTTATCTCATCGTAGCCGGCACTCTGGCCCAGCTTAGCCGCTTCAGCGAGCTCAGCCGGGTCGCTGCCTCCGAGCTGGAGCGCCACAGGGTGCTCGCAAGGATTGTGTTGAAGCAGGTATTTCGCATCACCATATTTCAAGGCGCCACTGGTTACCATCTCGGTATATAGTACGGCTTTCCTGCTAAACTGCCTCAGAAACACCCGATCATGTCGATCTGTCCAGTCCATCATTGGTGCGACGCAAAATCTGTGGCTGTGCACGTTGTTCTGACCTCCGAATTCAGGAGAGGTTATTATCCGATGCCACCAGATTAGTCAAGACATGGCGCAGTGTCTTAGGCTTTAGGCCTTAATGACGTATAATCGATCTTAACAGCAGCCATTGCTTGCCTCCAAAAGCACAAAAACTTTGATTTTGTATGTTAACCGTTAAAACCCGCATCGCCCCCTCGCCTACTGGTGACCCACATGTTGGGACAGCCTATATTGCGCTGTTTAATCGGTGCTTTGCGCATCAGCACGGAGGTAAATTTCTCCTTCGCATAGAAGATACTGATCAAAAACGCAGCACGCCAAAATCTGAGATGGAGATCCTCACTGCGCTTAATTGGCTCGGGCTTACATGGGATGAGGGCGTGGGTGTCGGGGGTGATAATGGGCCTTATCGTCAAAGTGAGAGAGCAGAAATTTATCGCCAACACGCAGACATCCTATTAAAAAAGGAGCTTGCTTTCCCCTGTTTTTGCTCGGCTCAGAGACTTGAGAAAGTTCGCCAGGCACAAATTTCCGAAAAACGAACCCCAAGATACGACGGTCACTGCTTGTCCCTAGGCCACACTGAGCGGCAAAGTAGAATGCAAAGCGGTGAGCCTTATGTCATTCGGTTGGTTATCCCTCAACAGGGCGAATGTCATTTTATAGATTGGTTGAGAGGAAAGGTGACGATAAGCTGGGCCCAAGTAGACATGCAGGTGCTCATGAAATCCGATGGCCTGCCAACTTATCATTTTGCCAATGTTGTAGATGACCATCTTATGGGCATCACTCACGTGATCCGCGGTGAAGAATGGATTAACTCTGTACCCAAACATGTCCTGCTTTATCAATATTTTGATTGGAAGACCCCAGAATTTTGTCACATGCCGCTTCTGAGGAATCCAGATAAAAGCAAGCTCAGCAAGCGAAAAAATCCAACCAGTATCAATTACTACCGTGACATGGGCTATTTGCCAGAAGCGATGGTGAATTACCTTGGCCTTATGGGTTGGTCAATGCCCAATGGTGTGGAAAAATTCGCATTGTCTGAAATGTCGGACGCATTCGACATTAAGCGTGTCTCGCTTGGTGGGCCGATTTTCGATGGAGAAAAACTGGACTGGCTCAATGGGAAATATCTTCGCGAAGATCTTAGCGATAAGGAATTTGCATCACGTTATCTGCAATGGGCAAACAACGATAACAGGTTGGGTCAAATAGCTCCTTTGATTCAGCCGCGCGTAGAAAAATTCAGCGATGTGATCGGATTAGCGGGACAGTTTTTGGATGGTATCGTGCCCGTCGATGCTACGCGATTTGAGCATGCTAAACTGAGCACAGATCAAATTATTAGGATACTGCAGTTCAGTTTGTGGCGGTTAGAGGGTCTCCAGACTTGGAATAGGGAGCTTATCGAAGATGCCTTGTTGGATCTCTCAGAGCGGATGAATCTGAAGATCCGCGATTTCTTATTTCCCCTGTTTATCAGCATCAGTGGCAGTGCCGTCTCTACTTCAATTCTGGACAATGTCTCTATTCTTGGGCTAGACCTATCCCGTGCGCGTATTCGGCACAGTATTGAGTTACTCGGTGGGATATCCAAAAAACTGGCGAAAACGCTAGAGAAAGAATTCCGCGCCCTCTAAGGATCGTCCGTCGAGCACACCCCACTGAGCTGTCGTTGACAGCTCAGTGGGGTGTGCTTACAATGCGCCGCTCGCATAAACAGTCGTTTGGGGCCTTAGCTCAGCTGGGAGAGCGCAACACTGGCAGTGTTGAGGTCACCGGTTCGATCCCGGTAGGCTCCACCATTCAACTCGCTTGCCTTAAACGCTTTTTTGAGCAGGTTCCAAAACATTTTTGGCCCCAAACGTCCGGGCTGCGCGTCCAAATAATCTGGGGATTCAGAAGCCGTTACGTGACTGCGGAAACGCTGCTGCAAAGCAAGCCGCGTTTCGAAACCTGACAAACTACTCAAGGCTTGTGAAATCGAGGTTGGCAACACTTCCGCTTGCTTTCAGGGCCCGGGATAGTCTCTTTTCGTGTAACCTTGATAAAGCTGTCTCGGGCGCCCAATCCGGTAGTTTTCACTGAGCATTTCATGCCAATGGGCAATCCAGCCTGGCGTTCGGCCTGTGGCAAACATCACGGTGAATAGACTCGTTGGTATTCCAATCGCCTTTAAAATTATGCCCGAGTAAAAATCTACATTTGGAAACAATTTGCGTTTGATGAAATAATCATCCTCGAGTGCGATTTTCTCTAGCTTTTTCGCCATTCTCAAAAGAGGGTCGTTTTCGCTGCCTAATTCTTCGAGAACTTCATCACAGATGCCTCTAATCACAGTAGCTCTGGGGTCATAATTCTTATAGACGCGATGTCCGAAGCCCATCAGTCGAAATGGGTCATCCTTATCTTTGGCCCGGGCGATAAATTCTTCGATCCTAGACTCGTCACCAATTTGTCTGAGCATATCCAAAACTGCTTCATTAGCGCCCCCGTGAGCAGGCCCCCACAGCGCAGCTATGCCCGAAGCGATGCAGGCGTAAGGGTTGGCGCCCGTGGACCCGGCGAGCCGCACGGTTGACGTCGAGGCGTTTTGCTCATGGTCTGCGTGCAGTAGAAATAGCGTGTCAACTGCCTTGGCCAGCACCGGGCTTACCTTGGGTGGCTCGCAAGGTGTACCGAACATCATGTGAAGGAAGTTTTCCGCAAATCCCATATTATTTTGCGGGTACATAAAGGGCTGTCCAATCCCGTGCTTGTAGCACATGGCTGCCAAGGTGGGCATCTTGGCGATCATCCGGTGCGCTGCTCTGATCCTGTGTTCTGGGTTGTCGTTGTCTAGATCATCGTGATAGAAAGCCGAAAGCGCTCCTACAACCCCGCATAGCATCGCCATCGGGTGAGCGGTGCGAGGAAATCCACGGAAGAATTGATGAATCGCTTCGTCTACCATTGTGTGATAGCGAATGGAATTGACGAAATGATCGTGCTCTTCCTTGTTCGGAAGCTCGCCGTTCAGAAGAAGATAGCAGGTCTCCAGAAAATTTGATTTCTCTGCAAGTTGCTCGATTGGGTATCCGCGGTGGAGAAGCACGCCAGCATCGCCATCAATGTAGGTAATTCGCGACTCACAGGAAGCCGTGGATACAAATCCGGGGTCGTAAGTGAAAATGCCTTGGCCGACGAGGCCTCTGACGTCTACGACATCAGGTCCAGTACTGCCTTTATAAACGGGGAGATCAACTGCATCAGCTAGCCCGTTGATCTTTAGCTGGGCCTTTTCTTCGGTCATTCCTTGCTCCTACTAGATAGTGTTTCCCGATTTTGAAAATGCTTGTATAAAATAACTAAAAACAGATACTTAGTGTAACTTATTAATGTGACTAGTTGCTTTAGTTGCTGCTTAAATTGGGGGAGCAAGCATAGGGAGTATGCGCTACGGTTGTCAAATCTGCGTGGACAGCTTTCGGAGCTAGTTTTCGACGCGTGGTTCACGAGCGAAAAACGGTCCGTTCTTTCTGCAACACTTATCAGCGAGGATTTAGAGGAATTCAGTGAAGCAGTTAAGGCCCAAGGTCCGTATAATGTCGAGTTTTCGGGATATTTTGCCTAGCTTTACGTCAAGTTCTTGACGTTTTGAGCGCTAAACGACAAGCCATTGTCATAATTGTGGGTCTGATGATGGGTTTTATTGTATTGCCTGGGGGTAGCAACTATACTTCGCCGTCATTCAAGTAGCTAATTTGTAAAGCTATTTCTGGAGGTTGGCGCAAATGGTTTTTGGCGGTAACCGCGAAAATAAAAATCGTTAATGTCACGGTATCAAAACAAGTGAAAGACACGCGCCCAGTCAACCTCGATTTGACTACTGTCAGGTTTCCGTTGCCCGCGATTACCTCTATCTTGCACCGGATTTCCGGCGTGGCGTTGTTTTTCGGAATTGGCGTGATGCTTTATTTTTTGCAGCTCTCGCTTGAGTCCAAAGCTGGGTTTGAGCGGGTGCTTGAGTTGATGGCTACAGCTCCAGTAAAAATAATCTTATGGTTGATTCTGTCGGGTTTGCTTTATCACCTTATCGCTGGCGTCAAGCACCTGCTCATGGATTGGGGAATGGGCGAAAGTCGGGAAGGGGCCTTGCGTGGTGCGCAAGTCACGCTTTTTCTGACAGCAATCGCAGTGATTCTGGCATGGGTCATGATATGGTGATTAACGCTACCAGTTTAAGCAGGTCTGGTTTATCAGACTGGATGATACAGCGCTTAAGTGCAGTGATTCTTGCGGCATATACCGTTTTTATACTTGCCACATTGGCGACCAATCCTGAGATGGATTATGACAGCTGGCGGGATTTTTTCGGCAAAAACTCCGTCCGCCTATTCAGCGTTATTTCATTACTGGCTCTTTGCGGCCATGCCTGGGTCGGTATGTGGACGGTAGGGACCGATTATCTTACCGGTAGGCAATTGGGCGCAAAAGGAGCATTTATAAGGCGTGTTTACCAGTCATTCTGTGTTCTACTCATAGCGGTTTATCTGCTCTGGGGCATTCAGATATTTTGGGGTAGTTAGATGTCAGGTTATCGAAGAATGTCGTTCGACTCAGTAATAGTTGGCGGCGGCGGGGCAGGGATGCGTGCCGCACTCCAGCTCTCTCAGTCCGGTTACAAAACGGCTGTTATTTCAAAGGTGTTTCCAACTCGTTCTCACACTGTTTCTGCTCAGGGCGGAATCACGTGCGCGATAGCGAGTGCCGATCCGGGCGACGATTGGCGCTGGCATATGTATGACACTGTAAAGGGGTCAGATTATATTGGCGACCAAGACGCCATTGAGTACATGTGTAGCGAGGGCCCTCAAACTGTTTTTGAACTCGAGCATATGGGTCTGCCGTTTTCGCGGACCGAGAATGGACGAATTTATCAACGCCCGTTTGGCGGGCAATCCAAGGACTTTGGGAAAGGAGGACAAGCTGCGCGCACTTGTGCGGCGGCAGATCGTACAGGTCACGCTCTTTTGCATACGCTGTATCAGAGCAATGTGAAAAACAACACTGTCTTTTTTAACGAGTGGTATGCCACTGACCTTGTTAAGAATCAGGACGGTGCTGTAGTGGGCGTCATGGCGATATGTATCGAAGACGGCGAAACGGTTTTTATCCAGTCAAAGGCAACGGTTTTTGCGACCGGTGGAGCGGGCCGTATCTACGCCTCAACAACCAATGCCCTTATAAACACCGGCGACGGAGTCGGTATGGCGATGCGTGCAGGCTACCCGATGCAGGACATGGAAATGTGGCAGTTTCACCCAACAGGGATCTACGGCGCAGGTACCCTGGTCACCGAAGGTTGCCGTGGAGAGGGAGGATACCTGATCAATAAAGATGGTGAGCGTTTTATGGAGCGTTATGCGCCTAACGCGAAAGATCTTGCAGGGCGAGATGTTGTGGCTCGATCGATGGTTCTGGAGATTCTAGATGGGCGAGGTTGTGGCGAGGGTGGAGATCACGTCAAGCTCAAACTCGACCACTTGGGCGAAGAGGTGCTGAATGCTAAATTACCGGGCATTCTTGAGCTCTCTCGAACCTTCGCCCATGTGGATCCGGTTAAAGAGCCAATACCGGTTGTGCCTACCTGCCACTATATGATGGGAGGCATTCCGACGAATGTTCACGGTCAGGCGCTTACGTTGAACGAAGACGGTGATGATGAAATTATCCCTGGACTTTTTGCTGTTGGAGAGGTGGCCTGCGTGTCTGTTCACGGAGCCAACCGTTTAGGCGGAAATAGTCTCCTTGACCTCGTGGTCTTTGGGCGAGCGGCAGGTAAATACATAGAGGAGATGCTTTCGCAAGGTATTGAGCAGCGCCAGGTAGCACAGACGGATATAGAAAATTCTTCTCTTCGTCTTGTTAGACTCAATGAATCAAGTTCTGGTGAGAGTATCCCGGCGCTGAGAGCGGAATTGCAACAGGTGATGCAAAACCATTTTGGTGTCTTCCGTAGTGGCGACTTTATGAAAGAAGGAGTGCAGAAGCTGGAGGTCTTGAGAGAGCGTTTAGGCAACCTGCACCTGGCAGATAAAAGCTCGACTTTCAATACTGCGCGCATCGAAGCGCTTGAGCTGCAAAACCTATTTGAAGTTGCAGAGGCGACCGCTATTTCTGCTGAAGGTAGGACTGAAAGCCGGGGTGCTCATGCTCGAGACGACTACCGCGAGCGGGATGATGAAAATTGGCTATGCCATTCCATGTATTTTCCCCAGGAT
>DORE01000115.1:13220-13842 GCA_003514305.1 Gammaproteobacteria bacterium
TAGCCAATTTTTGTAAAAAGAAACTGAAACGCTATTTGAATTGATAAGAGAGTTGTTGAAACCGTGTTAGTTAGCATCTACCGATATAACCCTGAAGTTGATACTAAGCCCAGCATGCAAGAGTATGAAGTGGGTCTACCAGAAGGCAGGGATCTAATGGTTCTTGATGTGCTCGCGTTAATCAAGGAACAAGATGCCTCCGTAGCATACCGCCGTTCTTGCCGAGAGGGCGTTTGTGGTTCAGACGGAATGAATATCAATGGAACCAACGGGTTGGCGTGCATCACGCCGCTGTCAGCAGTTAGCGGCCCCGCGAACAAACTGGTACTTCGCCCATTGCCCGGTCTTCCTGTGATTCGAGATCTGGTGGTTGATATGGCCATTTTTTATCAGCAGTTTGAAAAGGTTCAACCCTACCTGATCAACGGTGCCCCTGCGCCTGCTACAGAGCGGTTACAATCTCCGGAAGACAGAGCAAAGCTAGATGGTTTATATGAATGTATTTTATGTGCATGTTGCAGCACAAGCTGCCCTTCGTTTTGGTGGAATCCAGATAAGTTTATCGGGCCTGCTGGGCTTCTACAGGCATATCGTTTCCTAGCAGACAGTCGAGATACGGCGA
>DORE01000049.1 GCA_003514305.1 Gammaproteobacteria bacterium
CAAGGATCTACAAACCAGATCGCCAACTTCAATCTGCGGGGTCTTGGGCCCAGAGCAACCTTGACGCTGGTTGATGGCAAGCGTGTCGTGGAGAGCAATGTTCAACAATTGCTTCCTACTATGGCGATCGAACGCATGGACATCGTGACCGATGGTGCTGCTACTATCTACGGGACTGACGCAGTTGCAGGAGTCGTGAACATTGTTCCTTATACCTCATACGACGGTTTTAAGGTCGAAATGTACGAAGAGGGCGACAGTAGAGGGGATTATCGCAAAATCGAAACCTCCTTCTTGGGCGGCACTAGCATCGGTGACATTGACATCGTTGTCGCAGGTTCATTCCAAGACGGCGGAACCCTTGAATGGCATGAGCGGCCAGAGTATGTGCGCGCAGGCCTTACCCATAACGGCGGATCGAATCCCGGAAGCTTCATTGTGCCGGTTCGAGACGCTGCTGGTAATTTAACCTACGGAGCAACCGGATTACCTACAACCCGTCAGTTAACAGATCCCTCTTGTGGAAGAGATGTCAGTTCAGATCAAAACGCATTTGGAAACAGTGCTTGGGGAAACCCGCTGGGAACTCGGTGCTTCCTGAGCTTCGGTGATACTCGAGACTTCATGGAAGAGGTAGATACCGCAAATTTTTACTCAAATTTTAATTGGGAAGTCAGTGAGGACCTTTCCCTAAGTGCACAATTTATCTATAACAGACAAATTGTGCGTGGGCGTCAAAATCCTGGTAACCCTGGTTTCCGAGAAGATGATCTTCCGACAGTACGCGGCGAACTACCCGGCAACTTATTTAGGGCAGCTTCATCGTCGGGTGCGCCACTGTTTGCTCAACCACTGCGGGATGCCGGCGGCAATGTCGTCAATGATGGCTTCGGCCAGCCTCTGCCTTTCCGTGACAGCAATGGCATAGTGACTCTCGCGCAGAATCAGTTCGCTTCGATCGATACTGATCCTCTTGGGGGTGTGCCATTCAATGAAGATGTCCGCATCACCCAATGGTTACCATTCGGCAAAAACGGCATCCCAAACACCCTGCCTCTGAAAATGCAGCAGGATGGCGGACTGAACATAGAGCTTGATGACAAACGCACTTCCCGAATCGCATTCGGAGCCGATTTCACCGTGCCCTATCTGCAAGGATGGGAAGGCACGGCTTTCTATACCTTTGGCCAAACCAAGCAGAACGATATTGCCAACCAAGACTTCAGCTTCAGCGCGGTTGAGCAGGGTTTAAATTGTGATGTCATCACTGACGTCGCTTCATGCTTTAATCCGTTTGGCGCAATCGACCCACGCTTTCGAAACTCACAGCAGGTCGCTGACTCTGTCTTTACTCAATATAGAGAGAGAAATATCGACCAGCTGCACACCTTTGATCTGATCTTGAACGGCGAGCTGCCCGTGAATTTCGAGTTACCTGGAGGGCCAATAGCAATGGCAGTTGGCTACCAGCGACGCGAAGAACGGGACGAGGACAATCCTCCGCTGGGTGATGTTATGAATGACCAGCTCATCGGCAATCAGGAGCTGCCGCAGATCAACTCCCGCTACAGTGATTCGTATTTTGCAGAGTTCAACTTTCCGATTCTGGATAACCTTGGGCTCAGCGCTTCAATCAGAGACGAGAGCTTCAGTACCGGCCAAGGCGAGGTCATCGACAAATACGGCCTTACCTATCAGCCTACTGAATGGCTGGGCCTGAGGGCAACAACTGGTAAAGCCTTTATCGTTCCTACGCTACCCCAGCTCAACAGCCCGGAGCAGTGCGGATTGAGTAACTTTGATGACCCTTTCACCCCTTCACAGGGCTTCATCACTTCCTGTAGTGTTGGTAATTCTGCGCTAGCGCCAGAGACTTCCGAAAGCTCCTCAGTTGGCTTCGATCTCACTCTATTTGACGAGTTGACCTGGTCGGTGACCTGGAGTGAGACGGATTTTGCGGATCGAATCGTCAGTACAACAACGCAAGACATTGCACGCAGCGACTTCAAAAATTTCCAGGACTGGTCTGGCTTTTCGCCAACGACGGCCCAGCCTGAGCCGACAGAAGATCAGCTAAGGCAATGGGTGACGAGCGGACTGGCGGATCCGAGGATCGTTCGTAATGACCTGCTTCAGCCAACGCGGCTGTTGCAATCAGACAGCAATGCCTCCACCATGCTGGTTAAAGCTTGGGATACCTCTCTTGGCTACAGCTTTTCATTCGATGACCTTGGGCTCGACTTTGTTGATGGCTGGGGCAGAGTAAACATGCTGCTAAATGCTACTTTGGTCGATTCGTACCGGTTCCAGCTGCAGTCTGATTCACCTGAACTAGAAGCTGTAGGTGGTCAGAATAATGACTTTGGTGCGGTCCCGCCCATTCCTGAACTCAGAGCAAACCTGAGAGTCAACTGGACGTTAGGCCAGCATAGCATCAGTGCCACAGGGCGCTATGTAGATGAGTTGGTGTTTGATGCCAACGAATTCAGTTTCCAAAGATTCTTCCCCGGAAATGAATGGGTCTCAACCGACATCATCAAAGATTGGAGCCAGATGGACATGTTCTACAGCTATCGGGATCTCAACGCCCTGGGAGGGTCTTTTAACTTCTCTATCGGTGCCCGCAACGTGTTCGACCGCATGCCTCAGAAGACTGGGATGATCGCTGGTGTGGTGGCATCCATGCAGGATCCGCTCGGCCGGGTAATCTACGCGCGCGTTAACTATAACTTCTAAGTCCAGGAGTTAGCGGTAACAACGAGCAGTTCAACGCCGTCTCAACAAACGGTAGCCTGACTTTTCAGGCTACCGTTTTAACTATAAGTTCTTTTTGCCTATACCCTTACCTTGCAATTCTGCAAAAGTATGAACCTGTCTGACATATCGTTCAGTTACTCGCATGCTGCCTTTCCTTGGCGCGTCCGGCACTGAGGATGTTCTCAATGGCATAGTTCCCTTCATGACACGCATATTCATACATGACGTAACCTGGATCCCGGGTCAACGGCATGGAGATAGTGAAGGGAGCTGTCAGACTCTCCGGATCAGTCATCCGCGCCTCCCAGATGATCGTGTCTAAGCTTACCCGAGTGAAGCGCTCAAGCACGTGAAAGTCTTCAGAGATAGGCACTCCTTTTAGGCGCCCCCCTGCCATGCTATTGGCTAACATCCCACGATCATTGAAATTCGTCGTTTCTATCTCTAGCGTATCGCCATCCCAGCGCGCCACTGAGTCTCCCATCCACAGCTTCACTTTGCTATCAACATGCGCTTCCTTAGATAGAGAAAGGATACGTACGTCATGAATCATCTCATAGACAATCGTAAAACTGTCATCGGTCTGAATAAAACGGTAGGCATTGTTATAGCCCGCCGGCAGCATCGAGCCCGGCACCCCTCGTGTAATGCAGCGATCCCAAACTGTATGGTATTTATAGTCATTCTCGACGTTGGCAAAGTAGAAATCCCGCGTCGCCAAAGCAGACTTACGAATAGGTGCGCGGCCATTCGAGGGATCGACAATCATAGAAGTTTGGCCGGTCGAAAGCACAGTATCGCCTGAATCGAGCCAGATCTGGTTGTATCCACCGACAGAACCACCGGCTACAACCACAATATTGTTATCGTTACGCTCTCGCCTATCGGCAACGTTCTGCTCCATCGAGGCAATTTCATCCGCACTAAGAAACGCTCTGTCTGCCATAGTAAGCGGACGCTCTATGGGGGTAATCGTGTCGTTTGTCCAAACTCCCGAAAAATCAGGGTGGCCATCAGAAAGACGGGGAACTAAATAGTCCTGTGCACTGGCGACAGAACAGGCGAAGACGAGCAAGAAAAAAGCTCCTACCCGTTGAGGATGAGAACGTCGTCGCATCAGTAATCTCCTATCAGTAGGTTTCAGCAGGGATGACCGTTCTCAGCATACACCTACGATAGTTTTTGTGGCAAACCGATTGCCAAACGCCCGGCAACTTCGGCGCAGCTCAGCTAAACCAGAAACATACCAAGTAATGGCCTCGCATGACCTCAGGGGAACCCTCAAGGGGAAAGGCAATCATTTCGCAGCGGGTCGGCCGAGATGACAGGAGGCGAGCAAGGAGCTTTCACCAGTACTTCAAAAGGGCTTCGGCACATCACTTACGGTATCGTTCCGTTCGGAAATCGCCTTCAACTCCGAAATGGCGGAGTCTCTTCGCCGACAACTCTGCTTGATGGCGCGGCTAAGCCTATTATGATCTACTTGCTACGTGTATCCGACAAATCGCGTGCTATCACCATAAAGAAATCATGAACAAAAAGAAAAATAAAGAGATCTATTTATCCTCTGGCGGGCGTCGACAGTTCTTGCAAAAAGGAGCAGGCAGTATTGCTAGCGCTTGGCTTTCAGCCTGGCCTTGGCAAAAGCTTATGGCCGAGCAGGATCTTAACCCTATCGAAGAAAACTGGGATACCGGGAACGTCAGGCATCTCCTGCCTGCCGTAAACCACTCAACCTTTTTAATCAAAGCCTCTTTTAACCAGCCTTTAGATTCAGCTCCAAAACTGCGAATCCAAGACGGATCAAACCACCGCGAGACAGTCGGTGTGTTAAACGACACAGCAGGTGAGTTTTGGCAGTTTTACGCGTCTGATCTGCGTCCCAATACGCAGTATGAGCTCACCCTTCAGGATCGTATCGGCAATTCGCTGTGTGACTCTTGGCCACTTTCCACCTTTCCATCACCGCAACAGCATCCAGACAGGATAAGAGTGTTGTTTTATACCTGCGCCGGCGGCCGTGAAGGAGAATACTTCGGAATCGGAGATCGTCGGGAAAATTTGCCAGTTGCGATTCGCAAGAGGATTTTGCAGAGAGGGCTATCGTTCGCGCCACAAGCTGCGGTGGCGAACGGAGATCATATTTACTGGGATCTGCACACTTGGCAGGGCGAACAAGCAGGTGAATTGAGTGCGCAGGGGCAGCAGTCTGACTTTGATTTCGCCGCCAGAGTTCTGGGTGGCAGCAATGAAATGGCCTTGAAGCTCGCCGCTGGCCCGCAGATCGTTCCACTTTACGGCACGACCTTCCGATCAACACCAGTCTATTTCCTGCAGGATGATCATGATCACTGGGAGAACGATTCACCACTGACCTACCCGGTTCCTTGGTTTCAACTGCAACTGGCCCGCACGACCCAGCAGATGTATTACCCGGAATTCCTCCCCGATGCCAATAGATCTGTCGGCCTACCGTATTCCTCAAGCTCAGAGCGCGGCGACCTCTCCGAGAGTTTTGGCACGTTGCGATATGGAGATTTGCTGGAGGTTTTGCTGTATGACGTAAGACGTACACTCAATGTGGGAGACCTGAACTCAGTGTTTCTGGATCGAACCGTTGAAAATTGGCTGGCGCAGCGGACCAGCTCGAAGGACACCCGGCACCTGGTCCACGTCCCTTCAAATCCGCCAGGCTGGACGGCGGGAAAATGGGGAGAGTGGTACCCGGATGTCCTGCATCCTGAGACTGGTGATCTAACCACGCAGATTCCGAAGCCACACTGGCGACAAGGCTGGGCTGACCAACATGACAGAATCATGCAGTCACTGACAGACATGAAGCATCGCAACCCGATGGTGATATCTGGTGACCTTCATGCGACAGGGGTGGGCACCATGTTCGGTTCCGGCAACAGGAATTTTACTGACAATCCAATCACCACGGTTTTATGCGGTCCCGTCAGCACGGCTGAACGGGGGTTTCCCTCAAAAGTCAGAGGTGTTGCTGCGGCGCCTTCCGCCTATTTGGATTTTGAAGAACAAATCTCGCCCATCGAAGAGCATGGTTTCAGCATTGTCGATTTTGAGCGGGATCGCATACAGGTCAAGTTATTTAAGTGGGACGTCAACTCGCAGCCCTTGAGCGCCATTGATTCACTGGAGCCCTATCATACCTTTGAATTGGAGCGTCCATAGCAAGGGAGTCCTCTGTTTGTTCCACCAGAGGGCAGCTGTCGCTGGATCACTCTGCGGCATAGAGGCGCGATGAGAACCGAACTCGCACGTAACTCGGCATAATTTTAATGCCCGCCAGCGCGTTTTCAATTAGTATTTCGATAAAACTAGCGCCCCAAAGACTTAACGCGCCGATCCTATATCAACATTCAATAAAAGAGCCATTACTACGTGTCGCAAGCAAAATCCTTTAGCAACAACGTCAATATAATGTTCGACAGAGCCGCAGATCTCGTAGACATTTCGCCGGGCCTGCGCGAGAAGATCAGAGTCTGCAATGCGACCTACACCAGCCGATTCGGGGTACGCCTGCGCGGCGAAGTACACACCTTTATCGGTTATCGGGCGGTTCACTCAGAACATATGGAACCCGTGAAGGGTGGTATCCGGTACGCCAGTTCGGTAAATCAGGATGAAGTCGAGGCGCTGGCCGCGCTAATGACCTACAAGTGTGCGCTTGTTGACGTGCCTTTCGGCGGATCCAAAGGCGGACTGTGCATTGATCCTAGGGTGTACAGCACCGACGAGTTAGAGAAGGTCACTCGCCGTTTCGCAGCAGAACTGATAAAACGGGACTTGATTCATCCTGCGCAGAACGTCCCGGCGCCCGACATGGGGACTGGCGAGCGCGAGATGGCATGGATAGCGGATCAATACTCGCAGATGCGGCCTACCGATATTGATGCCAAGGCCTGTGTCACCGGCAAACCTCTAATCATGGGTGGAATCGCCGGACGCACAGAGGCCACAGGCCGTGGAATTCAATACGCTCTCAGAGAATTTTTTCGAGACAGTACCGACGTGACCCGAGCAGGCTTGTCAGGGTCACTCGACGGTAAAAGGATTATTGTTCAAGGATTGGGTAATGTAGGCTACCACGCAGCGAAATTCCTGAGCCAGGAGGATGGTGCCGTCATCACCACTGTGATTGAGAGAGATGGAGCAGTCTCGGCAGAGTCAGGTATAGACATAGGCGCACTCAAAAACTGGACTCAGGAAAATGGCGGTGTCTCCGGATTTCCGGCATCAAAATACACCTCGCCACTGGAGGCAGCATTGGAGCAAGAATGCGATATTCTGATTCCTGCTGCTACTGAAGGCGTGATACACGCGGGTAATGCCACGAAAATCCGAGCACCCCTGATCATCGAAGCCGCGAATGGTCCGATCACTTCTGATGCGGACCAGATTCTTCGCGAGAAAAACTGCGTCATCATTCCTGATCTTTATGCCAATGCAGGCGGTGTAACAGTTTCCTATTTTGAGTGGGTCAAAAACCTCAGCCACATGCGCTTCGGCCGCATGCAGCGGCGAGAGAACGAAGCGCGCAATGAACTCATTATCAGAGAGCTGGATTCCCTATCGAGCGCCCTGGGGAAAGCTTGGGCGCCTTCAGCAAGCTTTCGGAAAGAATTCAAAGCCGGCGCGAATGAAATCGATCTGGTGCGCTCAGGTCTGGATGACACCATGCGCAAAGCCTTGCAGGAAATGCGCGCCGTGCTGCAAGATAAAGACGGCGTTAGCGATTTCAGGACAGCAGCCTACCTGGTCGCTATCGAAAAAATTGCAGAAAGCTATCGGGTCAGAGGCCATTGAACGCATGAGCCCTTTAAAAAGTGCCTCTCACCGCTCTCAAGACAGACCTACCCAATAGCCTCGCTCAGACGTTTTGCCTGACAGGCCCTCACAGCGGTTAATTCGGAATTAAATGACCGCTCTGGGTCTATTGCCGGTATATCGGTGGACGATTCCGCCCCTCTTGATTTGTTCTCGAGCCAGAGCAAGACGCCACATTCCAGAACGTGTATTTTTCACGGATCCGTGATTAACTGCTCCTGGAATAAATAGTAAAAATAAGAAGCGGAATGCTATGGTCGATAATTTTTCACTCAAACCGATGATTCTCGTCATCCCAGTCCTTCTTATTCTAGTGTTTATCGAACTCAGCTTTGCCTACTTGAAAGGCAAGAAGGTCTATAATTTTCAGGACTCAATCACTTCCATCAACATCGGTCTGCTCAGCCAATTCGTCAATTCAACCGGTGCTGTTTTTGGCGCGCTGATGTATGCGCTGATTGAAGCGCGCTACGGCACCCTTGCTTGGTCCACTTCGAGCCCCTTCACCTGGGTTTTCACTCTGCTGCTTTATGATTTTTTGTACTACTGGGTACACCGGACCGGGCACATGGTGAACATTTTTTGGGCGGCTCACATTACTCATCATAGCAGCGAAGAATTTAACCTTTCCACCGCCATGCGACAGGCTTCAACGGGTTTCTACTTCAAATGGGTGTTCTATCTGCCACTGGCGGTTCTCGGCATTCCGGTTCAGGTTTATGTCGTTGTCGGCTTAATCGATTTGCTTTATCAATTCTGGGTACATACCCGTTTAATCGGCAGACTCGGCTTTTTAGAATGGTTCCTGGTCACCCCTTCAAACCATAGGGTTCATCATGGACAAAATGACTACTGCATCGACAAGAACTTCGGAGGGATCTTCTGTTTGTGGGACAGGCTGTTTGGCACTTACGCCGATGAACGAGCAGACGAGCCAATTGTGTATGGCATAAGAAAGCCGCTTAAAAACTGGAGTCCGGTGTGGAGTAATCTCCACTATTACAAATCGCTGTGGATTAAAGCAAAAGGCGCCAGAAGCTGGCGCGAAGGGCTGATGTTCTTGGTGGCCGAACCAGATTGGACTCCGGCAGATATTAAAAGCACGTCAACGAAATCTCCAGCAGTCAGCACCTATCAGAAGCACAGATCCCTCGCCCCGACCTCAATCCGGCTTTCAGGTATCGCAACTACACTGGTCTCCTTGGGGCTCTTAATTCTTTATCTGGGCACGCGGGACCAAATGCCTTTGTTCCAACAGGTAATTTTTGTTGCAGTTGCTATCGTTATGTTCGCTGGCATCGGCAAAATTTGGAGTCTTGAAAAATTTCAGTCACCACAGAATGAATAGCCTAGCCTTCACCGACGGGTTGCTGTTTCTGATTGCCGCAGCCGCTGCGGCCATTCCCAGATTGCCCTTAGCATTTCGCATAGGATCGACGCTTCTAGCTGTCACCGCGGGGCTCGGGGTTCTGAGATTCAGCGAGTTGCTGCCGCTGCCCACGCTGCACAGCTTCTTCTCAACTTTCAGCGCCTCCTCTGCATTTCTACTAATTGCCGTCAGCACCACCTGGACGGGCAGTGTCGGAGCCACGCAAGCTAAGTATGTTTCAATCCTCTTGATCGTTTCCGGTGCCGTTGGATTCGTAATGGTGGACTTGTTCGAGCTAGCTCTATTCGGACAAATTCTGGCGGTACTTTGCGTGTTGCAGATAATCGTTTATGCAGTCAGACACAGACTACTGAGTCCTTTATTGGGCGCTGCAACGTTGGAATTGGGGTTCATTCTTTTTGCTACGGGCCAGCGCGTTTCGAACCTTCTTCAGCCGGGCGACTTTCTCCATGTACTGACCGCTACCGGCCTCGCGCTGCTGATGTGGTATCACTGGCATTCGTCACGTACACGCTCGTTGGTGTAGCGCTAGCGCCCTCGAGCCAGCCACGGTTTAGGGAGTATTTCGATTCTGAATGCCGCGATTCAGGAGGCGAACATGCTCGGCAATCGCCCTGATTTGTGCCTCATCAAAAGTCTGCCCAAAAGAGGGCATATTGTTCTGACCTTCAGTAATAATGTTAGCCACGTAATCTGTCGAAAATGCGGCAAGGCCCTCCAGAGGCATGCCGTTGTGCCCGCCCTCGCCTCGCAGCCCATGACAAAACACACAGGTACTTCGGTACAAACCAAGGCCTTCAGTGTTGGCTTGCGGCGGAGTAACCTTATCCAGAGCGATCGCTGTTTCCTCACCCTCTTCGAGCAGTTTGAACATCCAGACGCTGTCACCCCTTGCAGACCCGGCCAACAAGTTTCCAGCAGACAATACGGTCACATATTGCTCACCGTCATGTTCGAACACTGTAGGAGGCGCATTGACGCCAGCGTCTGTCATGAACTCCCACAGTTTCTGTCCAGTCGCTGCATCCATGGCGGTGAACCGCCCGTCATTGCGGCCGGCAAATAGCAGACTCCCCGCTGTCGCGACCAATCCACTATAGCAACGACCCGGCCATCGCTGAGACCACAGACGCTTATTGGTCCTCAAGTCCATCGCCGCGACAATACCAGTGACCGCAATGGGTGCAAAGCGCATGTTACCGCCAGTGTAGCGATCGCCGGGCTTGGCTGAATCTGTGTCAGCGTTAGTAGTGTAGGCAGCCTGGCGGTCACCTGCGCAGACATAAATAACCCCATTTTCTGGATCGACAGCACTCGGCGGCCAATTCGCCTCACCTCGCCTAAGCAAAACCGGGTCATCCCAAAACGGCGTGAAGATATCGCCGTCGTTCACCATACGGAACCCTTCAGGAGCGATATCGAGAGTATGAGTCACGAAGGCATCACCAATTGGATAAGGCTGGGTAGCTGCGGTGGCCTGTCGATCTTCCTGCGGAACGGGACGCTCCTCTATGCCCACCAATGGCTCTCCAGTAACCCGATCAAGAATGTAGACCCAGCCGGTCTTGCCCGCCTGTGCGAGTCCTTTCCTTTTGACGCCCTCATAGTCCAGATCGAACAGAACAACCGGATTCGGCGCATCGAAATCCCAAATATCGTGGTGGACCTGTTGAAAGTGCCAGCGATATTCCCCAGAGTAAGCATCAAGAGCAACAATCGAGGCCGTAAACAGATTGTCGCCGGGTCTGATCGCGCCGTTATAGTCCGGCCCGGGGTTACCAGTTGAGAAATAGATTAGGCCCAGCTCAGGATCAACTGCTGGGGTGTGCCAGACTGTACCGCCGCCGGTTTCCCAAGCATTGCTGTCTTTGGGCCAGGTATCCGAACCAAACTCTCCTGGCGCCGGAACTGTGTAGAAAGTCCAGAGTAATTTACCATTCGACGCATCGTAGGCTTTCATCCGGCCCCGTGCGGCAAACTCAGCGCCAGCGAATCCAGTGATTACCATGCCGTCGAAATAAAGTGGTGCGCTGGTAATTGTGTATCCATCTTTCCAGCTTTCTGCCTGGATCGACCACACTTCTTCACCGGATTCTGCGTCGAGCGCCTTCAGCACGCCATCCAGTTGACCCACAAAAATCTTATCTTCGCCATAACCCACGCCCCGGCTTGTCCAGCCACAGCAAATGGTTGAGATTTCACTGCTGAGTTCTGCTTCATTCGACCAAAGCATATCACCGGTTTCGACGCTAAGCGCGAAGACGTCATCGGCACCGGTGATGACATAAATTATGCCGTCAATGACCAAAGACTGCGCTTCACCAGAGTATTTTGCCTCAAGACCTGACCCATTTAGGTGGGTGCGCCAGACGGGCCGCAGGCGACCAACGTTGTCGGTGTCGATCTGATCGAGCGGAGAAAAATTTCTGTTATACAAATCACCCCCATTGGTCAACCATTCGGTCACCGGCAGCTGCATCAAGGCTTCGGCATCGGGTCGAATCTGTGAGAACTCAGCGGACTGGCCCTGCGCGGACAGCATCATCACCAAAGTCAGTGCAAGAGAATTTCCGCGCAAGAAAATCATGCCTTTCCCCTGTCGATAAGCGTCATGGAGACATCTATTCCCAGACAAGACTGTGCGACGGCGTCCATTGCTGCTGATAGCAAAGGTATATCTAGATTGAGATTTTGAGTGAGGCGAGTTTTTAAATCGATGTCTTTCAGAAGAATGCCTGATTGGTCAGGTAACAAAAGCACGTCGTCAAAGATGAGCGAATGGTCTACGATACGAATCATAGATAAAGTATACGGAACCTGATTGAATTTTCACCTAGTAGAGTTGATTCATCAGGAAAGTTACGCATAGAAAAGGGGTAAATATGATTTCAGAGCTTCAAAAACCCGTGAATTCAGACTTTGGTGCTAAAAGTGAGCCTAGCGAGGTGCTAGAAGGAATTGATTTGAACGGAAAAGTAGCCATGGTTACCGGAGGATATTCAGGTATTGGTATAGAAACCGTCAGAGGTCTTAAGGATGCAGGAGCAAAGGTGATAGTGCCGGCTCGTAGGACGGATGTTGCCAAGTCTGAATTATCTGGGATAGTTGAAGAAAAAAATATCGTAGAAATGGATCTTGCTAATCCTGCTTCGGTTAGTCGATTTGTAAATGAGTTCCAAGACTCTGAAACCCCATTAGATATTTTAATAAATAATGCTGCTGTGATGGCTTGTCCTAAAATGCCAACAAAAGAAGGTTGGGATCTTCAATTTGCAGTAAATCACATAGGCCACTTCATTCTCACAAAGGGCTTGTTAAATACAATGTCAAAATCTTTAGGGGCAAGAATCGTCACACTTTCTTCTACTGGTCACAAATTATCCGGAATTCAATGGGACGACGTTCACTTTGAAGAGTCGTATGACAAATGGAAAGCTTACGGCCAATCCAAAACTGCGGCCAGCTTACTTGCGGTGGAAATTAGTAACAGAGGAAAAGACAAAGGCATTAAGGCTTACTCTGTTCATCCTGGCGGAATATTTACTCCTCTACAAAGGCATTTGGAACAAGAAGAAATGATCGCTTTGGGATGGTTGGGAGAGGATGGTGAGCTTTCTGAGATGGCTGCAGCAAACTTTAAATCTACAACTCAAGGAGCAGCAACTAGTCTTTGGTGCGCCACCAGTCCTTTGTTAGATGATGTGAGTGGAGTGTACTGTGAGAATTGTGATGTCGCAGCACGACAGGAGAATGGCCCTATGGCTAGATATGTTGGAGTAGCAGACTGGGCTGTAGATACTGATGATGCATCAAGACTTTGGGACTTAACTGAACACACACTTTCATTTTAAAACAGAAGCCAGAGACCAATCTATGCCTGGCTCACAGGCGATTGGTCTCGGTGAGCTACGACGTTTCGTCTCGAGCCCACATCACGTAACATACCCTTAGTCATTAATCAGAATTTACCGCGAAGGTGACTACATGCGCGTCCCCAGTCTCCAGACTCTCCTTGTACTCCTGAATCTGCTTATCTTTGCGAAAAGCAGCTACGCGCAAATTGCCGCGGAGCCTTCACCTTTTGCATCCGAAAACGCCAACTCGGTGGTGCCCGGCGAGTTATTCACCGAACCACCCACGCTTATTAATCTTGGCTTTGAGTGGTTGATTCAAAGCGATGAGAACCGCAATGCACAGGTCGAGGTGTGGTATCGCAAGGCAGGTGATGAGATCTGGCACGATGCCTTACCCATGCTAAGGCTAAATGGCGAGCGCATCTATAGCGAGTCCAGGCTTGACGTCATCACGCCTAACATGTTTGCCGGCAGTGTGCTGAATGTCGAGCCTGACACCCAGTATGAAGTGAGATTCCGCATCAGTGATCCGGACGGCGTCGTGGGCAACCCGGAAAGACTTGCCACAGTGCGCACTCGCGCCGAGCCAAAGCCTTACGCGGGAGGTCGAGAATTCCATGTCTATCCCCACGGCTATGACGGTTACAAACAGCAACCAGCTTTTGAAGGGCTTATGTGCGCCTACAACTACTGGTGCGCCGGCACCGACTGGGCCACCTCGGGACGACCTCGAGTTCGAGCGGGCGACAGGATCATCGTGCATGCAGGGACTTATAAGTACAACCGTTACGAGTACACCAATGACCCAACGGTGAATCGTACTTTCCCTCTCGATGGAACCTACTATCTAACCGCTGATGGAACACCCGACCGACCTATATCCATTGTGGGTGCTGGAGATGGCGAAGTGATCTTCGACGGCAACGGCAATTATGCACTGTTTGATGTTCGCGCCGCTGACTACACCTACTTTGAAGGCATCACTTTCAGAAATTCAGAGATCGGTATCTTGGCGGGTACACAATTCATTGCCGGCGCCAAGGGCCTCTCCGTTAAGCGCAGTCGCTTTCAAGACGTCGGCGCCGGTATCTTTACCAACTATTCAGGTTCCCGTGGCTTTTACATTGCCGACAGTCACTTTGTTGGCAGAAATGATCCCGATCATCTTATCGGCTGGCGTGGCGAATTGTGGCAGCAATTTGCAGGAGTTGAAAATCAGGTCTTTCCTCCGCCAATGCGATCTTATGTAGCTGTCAAACTCTATGGGCCCGGTCATGTTGTGGCCTATAACTACATCGCTAACTTCCATGACGGCATAAACATAGAAACCTACGGTAATCCTGACGGGTCAACCGCCTCAGGTCCGGATATACCAGACGGCCCAAAATATCCCACCCGGAATTATTGGGACCGTCGTCCCGTGGCAATAGATTTCTATGGCAATCACATCACAAACAGCCACGACAATCCGATTGAAGCTGACGGGGGGATGCACAACATCCGCATAATGAACAACATGCTGATCAACCACCCCTCCCACGCGTTTTGTAATCAGCCCGCGCTGGGGGGACCTGTCTACTGGATCAAGAATATTGCCTATCATCTGCCCGGCGGCTCAACCAGAATCACAGCCGGCTCTGCTGGTGTGGTTTTTTACAACAACACAATCCTTTCTGAAACGTCCGTCGCGGCAGCCTCAAATGTGCACTGGAGAAATAACCTGTTTCTGGGTGAGGAATCTCAGAGTGCAATCTTCAGTGTGACCTCCCTCACCGATTACTCAACGTCTGATTTCAACGGCTTTCGTCCGAACCCTGCAGCAGCAAATGCTTTCGAATGGCAATCACCCTCTGCTGAGGCTCTGGCCGATATTACTGACCCTGATTACGAAACGCGGCTACAATCAATTCAAGCAGTATCTCTGGAGGAATTTGCGTCACTCACGGGCCAAGATCGAAACAGCATTCTGGTGGACTACGACATTTTCGTTAACGTTCCTCAACTGAGCGCCAAAAATATCGGCACCCTCCAGAGGCTCTATGACGCGAATGCGCTGGATTTTGGCTTGCGTGAGGGGGCGACCGCCATCGATAAGGGCATGCAGCTGCCCACCATTACAGACAATTTCACGGGCGAATATCCCGACCTCGGCGCACTGGAATTCGCTGCACCGATCCCATCCTACGGTCCACGACCCAAGCCAATGCAATAGGGCGAAATATGCAGCGGTCGCCAGAGCGGCCGCATCCTTTTAATGAACACCCATTAATGGCATGCAACCTCAGCCAAGGCCAAAACCCTCATGCCAAACGCCGCCAATGAATGGTCGATCTTATGATAACTGATGGCTTGGCCTTCCTGACGGTGATTGTGTCCATGTGCGCATCGCTACTGGCGCTGGAACAAGCTTTAAACAGCAGGCTATTTACCTGGTTCCCTCCCATTGTGCTGGTAATGTTTGGGGCCATGCTTGGCTACACGCTTGGTGCGTGGGAATTCACAGAGTCAGTCAGGGAAACAAGAGAATCAACCAGAGATCTGCTGATCCCAATGATGCTGTTTCTGATGTCGCTCAAGTTCCGATTTAGTGACCTTAAGAAACTCGGCCCCAAAATAATACTTCTGTGCCTGGTATCGGCCACAACTATCGTCGCAGGCTTTGTGATTACTCATTTACTTATGAGCCGTTTCTTAGGCGAAGAGAGCAGCCAAACTTTTGGCGTGATGGCTGCAGGCTGGACAGGAGGCACACAGAATTTTGTCGCCATTAAGGAAGCGCTGCAGGTGACTGACAGTGCCATGAGCTACACCCTACTGATGGGTGCCTTATGCTATTCCGTTTGGCTGGTGGTCATTATGGCGCTGAGACCACATCGACAGAGTATCAACCGAAAGCTGGGCTTAAAGGCTCCAGCAGTTGAATTCGTTTGCGTTGAAGAACATGAGTCGGACGGTGAAAGAATTGATGTCTCCGCGCTGATGACCTGTCTTGGCATCTCACTGCTGGCCGCCTCCATAAGCACCTTTCTAGGGTCAAAAATTTCGTCGCTCGGCGGGTCCTCCGCCATGCTCTGGACAGTGATTCTATCTACCTTTCTGGGAGCTCTCGCAGCACACACACCGCTGAAGAAAATCCCTGCCTCAGGCGAGGTATCAGGGGTCATGCTCTATATCATCGTCGCCCTGATTGGTTCTGAAGTGAGCCTGACCGCAATTCTGGATGCTCCATTCTATATTCTGTCTGGATTTATAATCTTGAGCATACATGGCGCTGCCATGATTACAGCGGCAAAGATCCTCAAGATCGATATCGCTGTAGCTGCAATCGCCTCCGTCGCAAATATCGGCAGCGCTCCTTCTGCAACTGTAGTGGCCGCCACCTACGGGGAGCAACTTATCCCCACAGCAATCCTTATGTCATTATTCGGCTCTCTAGTGGGTTCTTTCCTCGGCTTACTTACAGCGGAAGTGCTTTCCTCGCTCGCCTAAACGGAGCCCTGAATGCGGTGTTTCGTCATGCGACTCCCGCCGGCTTCCTGACCGCATCTCAGACCCTACACCATTTGCGGGCTGGCTCACATCGCGACAAATAGACTTCGTTGTCAAACCCTGCGTCGGACGGTGATAAGGTGATAATATAAGTGCCTCGAGAGATTTTAGCCGCTGACGCCGACGGACCCGAAGAATTGCCAAAGTCGTCAGTAGCAGTCTACTCAGGGTCATTGACTTTAAGTCGGTATCAGAAAGGAGACTACGACGTGGAACGCATAATAAGAATACACATGCAGATTGCTCTCGTGCTGCTCATCGCAAATTCGGCAGCAGTTCTAGCCAATGGCCTTAGCTATACAGCATTAGATGAATATGTGAATACACCCGACGATAATTATTCATATACCATTGCCAACACAGTCTCAGGCACTGGATACGACACGCTGATTATAGAAATGACTTCCCAGCAATGGCTGACTGAAGCCGAAGTTGATGACCCGATCTGGCGACACTACATGACCGTTACTATTCCGGATAGCGTCGACAGCAACATCTCTTTTCTTTATATAACCGGAGGCAGTAAGTCGAACAGTATCCCCGAAGCGGCACCTGCAAATGACATCACACGAGCACTCAGAACCAACACTGTGGTCAGCACGCTCTATATGGTTCCAAATCAACCGCTTCGCTTTTTTGACAGTCCTGATATTGGCAGAACAGAAGATGCCATCATTGCTTACTCATGGGACAAATACTTTCGCACCGGTGACGAAAAGTGGCCGCTCAGGCTACCAATGACGAAATCTGCCGTCAGGGCAATGGATACTGTTACCTCAGTGGCCTCGAGCACACCCGAAAATGCACTGACAATTAATAAGTTTGTTGTCGCAGGAGGCTCAAAGCGCGGCTGGACCACCTGGACAACCGCGATTGTTGACCCAAGGGTACTTGCCATCGCCCCCATCGTCATAGACATGTTGAATATTAGTGATTCTTTCAAGCACCACTACTCCGTGTACGGAGCCTACTCTCTAGCCGTTATCGATTATGTCACCAGCGGTGTGGTCAACTGGATAGACACGCCTGAGTGGGATCAGCTGATGGATATGGTGGAGCCCTATGAATACAGGGACCGACTCTCCTTACCCAAGTATATCCTGAACTCAACAGGAGACGAGTTTTTTCTGCCCGACTCATGGCAATTTTACTGGGACGACCTTGTCGGAGAGAAACACCTGCGATACGTGCCTAACTCCAATCATAGTATGGCCGATACCGATGTGATCGATAGTCTGGACTCCTGGTATCACTCCGTCGTCTATAACGTACCACTGCCACGCTATTCTTGGAGCGTTTCTGACACAGGGACCATTACCTTGTTCTCACTGGACGAGCCAACAAAAGTTCTACTCTGGCAGGCCACCAACGAGAGCGAAAGGAACTTTACTCAGGCAAAAATCGGCCGTGCCTACAGCGATACCGAAATCAACGCGACGGCTCCCGGAGTCTATGAAATCCAGATGGAGCAGCCCGATTCAGGATATGTGGTCTACTACCTCGAAGCAGAATATGAAAGTGGCATATCTGGTGTTCCGTTCAAGTTCAGCTCTGGTACTAAAGTGCTTCCGGATACATATGAATATGAGTGGAGGAAAGCAACCGAAGAGTCTAGATTTAGTAAGCCATAGTATGATTTACCACCGTTTATTACTACCGAATTAGAACAATCGATCAGCAACTAAGATTATTTCGAGAGCTAGCTAATGAACGCCTTAGAGTTTTTTACGGAGAATGAAAGTCTGCTAAGTGCCCTTGCCGCACTCGCCGTTATTGTTGGCTATTTCGCCACGACTGGAAAGAATTTCATCTCTCAGATTTTAAAATCAAACAAAACCGGCAGTCTTTCGGAACGGCTCACTCTTTCTGAGCTGAGCGCCCCATCCCCTCACCCCATCAAATATGCAAACTCTGAAGGAGTTAATGTAGCGTACTCCGTATTTGGCACAGAACATCCAACGCTAATAGTTACTCCAGGAATTATTTCCAATCTTCATGTTTCATCCAACCTGCCACCGATTAAAAATTCAATGGACGGGCTTGCCCGTTTTGCAAGAGTGATTAACTTCGATAAACGAGGACAAGGATTGTCAGATCCGACAATCTCTGTTGCGACTATGGAAGATAGGGTCAGCGACATCGAGTGCGTAGCTGATGCTTCTGCCTCAGATAGTTTCTTTTTAATGGGCATTTCGGAAGGCGGCCCAATGAGTGTTCAGTATGCCGTGGAAAACCCTCATAGGGTTCGCGGGTTGATCTTATTTGGAACAACACCGAAGTTTTCACGATCCGATGATTTTCCGATGGGTTTTGCTAACAAAGAACTCGATGGGCTTGCCGAATCATGGGGCAAAGGAAACGGTAGACATATCTTGTTTCCCAGTATTAGTGCAGCAACAATTGATGATGAGACGTATTGTGGATTCGAGAAATTACTGGCCGACAAGAGATCCATGATCCAGATTGTTGCTTACATGAAGACGCTCGATGTAAGGCCATTACTTTCAAAAATAACTTGCCCTACTTTAATCGTGCACTTTACTGGAGATCTCGCGGTACCAATTCGAATGGGAAGGTTCTTGCATTCCAATATTCCTAACTCAGAGTTTATAGAACTAGACGGAGTTGACCATTGTGATCTTGCGAGGAGCCGTAATGGCGTCGCGAGTATTAAAGCGTTTATCGAATCTGTTGGATACTAGATTTATTTTTCACCAATTTGCGTATTGCACTGATAACGTCTTTCAACTGACTCACATCCTTTGTCGAGCGCCTGACGAGCAAAGAACCCTGAAGAGAGTTGAAAATTACTCGCGACAAAGATTTCGGCGAATCGATAAGCGCGAATTCACCCAGCCCGGAACCTCGTCGTAATATCTCCTCAAGCCATTGTTGATGAGCTTTCATGAATTGCCTTACCTCAGCGCGCATAGTTTTCGGCAGTGCAGGCATCTCACCCGCCAGGGCGCCGCAAAGACACACTTTGTCACGGGTAGAAGCAAAAAACAGATAGGGCGAGAAGTAGAAATCCAATGCATCCACGGATGATTTAGAAGGGTCCTCGCTGATCTCCTCCAATTTGGCGGCAAAAGTGCCCCGGTACCGGCGGATAATCGCAACGCCCAGTTCAGCTTTCGTGGGAAAGTGATGGATAATGCTAGGCTTTTTAATGCCGACTTCAAAGGCGATATCCTGAAAGCTCATCGCCGAGAATCCTCTGGTCTGAATCAGCTCCTGGCCCGCATCGAGAATTCTGTCTGCTGTCGCATTCATCAGTCAAGCGGAGGCGTATGCGCTTTCACAAACGGCACCAGCACTTCCAGTATTTGCGGAAGCTCTCTGCCAAACGCAAACGTGGAGTTATCGATCAGCGTCGTGGCAGCTCGTGAGTTTGTGATCGGGTGCAAATTATCGCTGTACTGATCGTGATGCAGCAGCAGAGTGGCGGGAACCCTGATCGCAGCCAGCTCTTCATCCGGCATCCCCAGCGCCGTCTGAAAGCGAGTCGCCTGCAGATGTTCACCTGATGTTCGCATCGCCGCAAGGAAATCTGAGGCCTTGGCACTGAAGAATCGCGCTCGCCGCTCAGGCGTGTTTCGGTCCAGATAAGCGCTCCAATATTCCGTTTCAGCAACGTCCTGCATCGAAGTGAGAGGCAAATTATCTAGATGCTCTCTCGTCATCAGGCTTTTCTCTGGAAGGTACTTGAAGAAATAATCTTCAGACAGACGCGCAGCCGCATATGAACCGCCAGTAAGTGGCGCAATAATGAGAGCCGCGATGTCTTCCGGATAGCGTGACGCCAAGATCATATTGGAACGCGCCCCAGAGGACATGCCATAAAATGCGGCAGGAGCGACCCCGAGTCGCTGCACCAAAATGTGCAGATCCTCTCCTTCCTCTACCATCTGTGGCTGGCTGCCGAACGTGACTTCTGACAGGCCGATGTTTCGACGATCGTAAATAATCACCCTGAAATTTGGCGCTGCCGCAGCAACGTTGCGCGCAAAACCGCCGAATCCATTGGTGTCTCCGTTCCCTCCCGGTGTCATTATCAGGGGGATCGCCCCGTCCGGATTATAAATCTCGACGTGGAGTGTCACGTCCCTCTCAGGTCGCAGGTTGATTTCCCGGATTTCGACCGGCACCTTTTCGGCGCCTGGCTCAGGTTCCGCGTTGAAATATACGGGAAACCAGGAATTGTTTGCAGCTCCGCGAAAGAGCGTCACATCACTTTCGTCGTTCTCGAATGTCCCGCCGAAACGCTCGTTTGACTCGATATTTGTCTGAGGCGCTGTTTGTGCCTGGGCATTCATTGAAGCCAACAAAACAAATGAAGCCAGCAAAACTTCGATCGTAACCAGTCTAAAGTCATTTAATTGCATGGGTGTATCCTCTTTTAATTTAGTCTACCGATCGGTAGGTAGGCGGTCAAGCGTGAAGCCATCAACGTTTCTCACCGGCTTGAAATAGTTGTTTTTTCGGTATTTACTGCGTCGATGCCAGAGCCTACCGCCATCTCCCTTATCCCTCTTGCCATCACCCTCGTACTCTCTCTCTCGACCCGCAACGTCATTGTGGGGCTTTTCAGTGGCGTATTTGCCGGAGTGATGATGCTGCATAATTCAGGTCCGCTGGCTGCTATGAGTCAATTGGTCGTCGAGCATATCGTTCCGAAACTCGCCGATTCTTACAATGCCGGAGTGCTCGTGCTATTGGCATTCATCGGTGGCTTCGTGGCTCTGATGGAAAAAAGCGGAGGCGGTACGGCCTTTGCCCAATCCATCAATTCCTGGGTCAGATCGCGCCTCCAGGCTCAGCTGGCCGCCTGGCTCGGTGGGATTGCCATTTTCTTCTCTGACCTCGGTACTCCACTCATCATCGGACCCATTTTTCGGCCACTGACCGATCGCCTGAAAATCTCCCGTCAGAAACTGGCTTTTATTATCGACTCAACGTCGTCTCCGGTCGCAATCCTGGTACCTTTTATCGGATGGGGGGTATATATCATGGGACTGATGAGTCAGGAGTTTGCAGCTCTGGGTCTTGAGCAGGATGAGTTAGCTGCGTTTTTTCAGGCGATCCCCTTTCAGTTTTATGCCTGGCTGGCGGTCACCATGGTGCCTCTTATGACCGTGCTGAAGCTCGATTTTGGCCCCATGCAAAAAGCTGAAATATCTACGCGTCAGAGCTCAGATTCATCACCCGAGAAAGCCAAGTCTTTTGGCAGCGAAATCGAAGGCTTCGCGCATGCAAACGCCAGACCAGCGCTAGTCTGGCTCCCGCTGACCGTGCTGGCGAGTGTGCTCCTTTGGCAGCTGGCACCACTGGGATTCCCTCTCGAGCCAGTGTCCGGTTCACTGTTTCGCGCCGGCCTCTCCAGCGCCTATTTCAGCGCGGCCGTCGCCCTGATGACTTTGATGGCTTTGCTCAGGGTCAGACCCTTGCTGCAGTGCATCGATATTTACCTGAAAGGTATGACGAACATGACACTCGTAGCAGTGACCCTGCTGCTCGCGTGGACGCTCTCTGACATCGGCCAGAGTCTCGGCGCCGCTGTTTTTATCTCCAGGGCGACCGAAGCTTCCTTGCCCATCTGGATACTGCCGGCAGTCATCTTTGCGCTCTCAGCTATTCTGAGTTTTGCAACGGGCTCGTCATGGGGCACCTTCGCCATTATGTTTCCGCTGATCATTCCCACGGCAAGCCTCGTGGGTGCACCGCTGTCCGTTTGCATGGGCGCAGTGCTCTCAGGGGGACTGTTCGGCGATCACAGCTCGCCAATATCAGAAACAACGATCCTTTCCTCAACAGGTGCCGGGTGCGCGCAGATCGAGCATTTCAGGACCCAGCTACCTTACGCCCTTTTTAATGGAATGATCAGTTTATTCGGTTTCTTATTGTCCGGCAGTTATGGCGGGTACTGGATAATTGCGATGCTTGTTTCTCTGCAGATCATCCTTATGGTGAGCCTGCAGCGACTGATCAAAAGCAAGGCCCCGGTCAGCGCCTGAATCACCCAAGCCGGACCCTCCGGCCGGCTCACTATGTCGAGAGCAGCTCGCGGGAAGCCGGCGCATGCATCAGAGCGCGCTGCGGGCAATGGACTGTATTCGTGCCACCATGGCGCGCAGACCATTTCCTCTAGAGGCAGAAAGGTGATTGAGCAACTCCAGTTCCGTAAAGTAAGCCTCGATATCAAAATCAAGGATATCCTGAGGGGAGCGGTTGTTGTATGCCGCAAGAATAATGCAAAGCAATCCTTTAACGATAAAGGCATCGCTGTCGACAGAAAGCTGAATCTTTCCTTCTTCCATATGCTCGTCAATCCACACCTGACTCTGACAGCCTCGCACCAGTCTGTCCTCGGTGCGTTTGGCGCCGGGCAATTCAGGCAGATCTTTTCCGAGATCAATAATGTACTTGTAGCGCTCTTCCCAACTGTCAACGAAACCCAGGGTGTCCTTGATGTCATCGCTACTGATTGAGTGCCCGAAAGGGTGATTGCTCATGTGGTCTACAACTCACTGTAACGGGATGAAAGCCAACGGAGGCGCAGTATAACTGAGAGAACAGAAAACGTCAGAAGAACATGCCAGTTTGCAACTGCGCCTCTTCAGACATCATCTCGCGGCTCCAGGGCGGGTCAAGCACCAAATCAACACTGACTTTCTTCACATTAGGTACGCGCGCAAGCCGCACTTCAACATCGCCCACCAAAACTGGCCCCATGCCGCAACCCGGAGCAGTCAAGGTCATATCAATCTTGACCGAACCCTCTGACTGGCTGATCGCTACTTTGTAAACGATACCCAAATTTACAATATCCACGGGGATTTCTGGGTCATACACTGTATGTAACGCTTCCCAGACCTGGGCTTCATCAATTTTTCCATCTGGGCGGGGATCAAACTCCAGCCTGATTGGCTCCAGACCCAATGCGTCAGCGTCTGTGCCATCGACGCGAATCATATTGCCCTGATGAGTCACCGTGTAGCTGCCGCCGAGAGACTGCACCAGAGTGACGAAGCTTGCCGCCGGTATCGTCACCGGGTCACCCACTGGCACTAGGCGGCCTGGGCAATCTCGTGTGGTGGCGAGGATTGTGCGTTCTTTGCTGGTCATTAAAAGGAGCCCTAGGACACCGAAATATCAAAACTTTCGCCACAACCGCAGGAAACTGTGACATTCGGGTTATTGAACTGCAGAGTCCGATTCACTCCCTGCTGCACCATATCGAGTTCAGTTCCGCGCAAGTACGGCAGAGAGCCGACATCAACGTACACTGTCAAATTATTCTCTGCAGTCACCTTAAGATCATCCGCCTGCGGGGAGTTAACCTCTTCCATGACATACATAAAACCCGTGCAGCCACTCTCTTTTACGCTGAGCCGCACCGCCGACATGCCTTTCAGCCGAACCTGTTTGAGCAGGTGTGCAGCGGCCGTCTTTGTGACAGAGATAACGGACTGCGAGTCATTGGTCACGTCAAAAATTTCTACACTCATATTGTTTCTCCAGCGAACTCGCACCTTCGCAAGTCGTCTACCTGCAGGTTCACGCGAATAATTCCTGAATCTTTTTCAGTCCGGCGAACAAAGCTTCCATCTCGTCAAGCGTGTTGTAAAGGCTGAACGACGCACGCGCCGTACCCGGCACCTCAAATCGCGACATCAAAGGCTGAGCGCAATGATGCCCCGTCCTGATGGCGATGCCCTGCTGATCAAGCAAAGTACCAAGATCTTCCGGATGCGTGCCCTCCAGCAAGAAACTGAAAACACCGACCCGATTGCGCTCGGGACCGAGGCGCCGAAGACCCCGCACCGACTGCGCCAGTTCGTCACAACGCCGCAGCAACAGCTGCTCGTGCTCCTCAGCTGCCTCTCGGTCGAGACCTTGCACCCAGCGCACAGCCGCACCTAAACCGATCACTCCGCCAATATTGGGCGTGCCGGCCTCAAATTTAAAGGGAAGGCGGTTGAACGTTGTACCGTCAAAGCTGACTCGATCAATCATTTCCCCTCCGCCCAGAAAAGGCGGCATGGCTTCAAGTAGCGCTTCAAGCCCCCAGAGCACGCCAATGCCGGTCGGGCCAAACAGCTTGTGCCCTGAAAAGGCGTAAAAGTCACAGCCCAATTGCTGTACGTCCAACGGCCAGTGCGCAATGGCCTGAGCGCCGTCAACCATGCATAAAGCTCCAACAGAATGAGCTTTGGCGGCAATTGCTTGCACGGGATTAATAGTGCCCAGCGCATTGGAAACGTGATTGACCGCAACCATTTTGACTCGTTCATCAAGCAGCGAGTCCAGCGCTTCTAGATCGATCTCGCCGTCATCAGTCACTGGAATAGGGATGACGTGAGCGCCCCGCTCGCCACAAATCAATTGCCACGGAACAATATCGGAATGATGCTCCATGCCCGAGACCAGAACTTTATCGCCGGCGCCCAGGTTGCTGCGCCCCCAGCTGAAGGCAACTAAGTTGATCGCCTCGGTGACCCCTCTAACCCAGATTATCTGGGCAGGATTTGGGCACCCAAGAAATTCAGCCACTAACGTGCGGCTTTCTTCAAAGGCGAACGTGGCGCGACCGCTTAAGGTGTGGGCCGCTCGATGCACATTGGCATTATCATACTGGTAGTAATGAACAATGGAGTCAATTACTGCCTGCGGCTTCTGAGTGGTTGCCGCGCTATCCAGATAAACGAGAGGCTTGCCGTTCACTTCCTGCCGTAGGGCAGGAAACTGCGCACGAACCTCCTCTACATTAAAGCTCATAACATTGCCTTGATCAGTCGTAGCACAGATAGACAGCTAGGCCTTTCGGCCGATCAACTAGCAGCATAATCCGGTTCCGCCGATATGGCCGAACCAAAGTACTCTGCCAACCGCGGCTTGAGGTAGTCCCGCAAGGGCTCAAGTCTTTGCTTTTCGACAAGCGCGTTGATAAAACCATAACTCAACAGAATCAGCGCCTCATCTGAAGGAATTCCCCGAGTTCGGAGATAATGCAACATGGACTCATCGAGTTGAGCCACGGTGGCGCCGTGAGCACACTGTACATCATCGGCGTAAATTTCCAGCTCTGGCTTCGTGTTCACTTGCGCAGTTGAGCTAGTAAGAAGGTTTTTATTGCTCAATTCGGCCCGGGTCTTTTGTGCATCAGGGTGGATGTGGATTCTTCCGTTAAATACCCCTCTCGCCTTATCTCCGATAATGCCGCGAAAGGTCTCATCCGTCGTGCATTGTGGCTCCGCGTGCTCGATACAAGTGTGGTAGTCCATATGTTCCTGCCCACACAGCAGATACATGCCGTCCAGCTGGCAATGCGCGCCACGACCCCTATGGTTTATCACAACATCAACCCGCTTAAGCTTACCCCCAAAGGCCACATGGAAGCTGTTGAGCGTTGCGTCGCGATTCAGACCGGCATGGAGACCGCCGATGTGCAGCGCATCCGCGCTCTCAAGATGAAGTCGACTATGATCCAATTTAGCGCCCGCTTCTAGGATCAATTCACTCAGGCCATTGGTAAATGAGTGACCCTGCCCGCTGAAGTGCTCCACAACCGTGGCTTCACTGCGCTGTTCTGCCAGCACCAGCAAACGCTGAGAGTTTATTGCAGCGTCCGTTTGCTCGCTATTGTGCCAGACTAGCTGAACAGGAAACGCTGCTTTGCTGTCCGCCAGTATTCGGAGAAAAACTCCTTCACTCAAAACCGCATCGTTTAGGGTAGAGAAAGGATGTTTGCTGTTGGGAACGATCGACCCGAGGTGCTCTGAAATCAATCGCGCCTGCTCCTCGTCCGCCTCTGCAAAACGCAACAGCTCGATTGCTGCATCAGGCACAAGTTCAGAGAGATCTTCACGCCAAAATCCATTCACGAAGACCAGCCTACTGCCTGATAACTGCGGCAGATCAAGACCGATCTCTTGCGCGCTTTCCGAGCTTTCGGTCGCAGCAGTGAATGGCTGCTTAAGCGCAAAGAGACTAGTATACTTCCAATCCTCTGTCTTACGCGTCGGCAAGTGGCTGCTCTCCCAAGCAGCTTTGCCGGCCAAACGTCGAGCCTCAAGCCAATCAGGTGCCGGCGTCTCTGCGCTCAACTGCGGCGCCAGTAAGTCAGCCATCAGGCCACCTCACTCTCATCAAGCCAGCTATAGCCTTTTTCTTCGAGCTCCAGAGCCAGCGACTTTTCACCTGACTTGATGATACGACCGTCCGCTAGCACATGCACAAAATCAGGTTCAATATAGTCAAGCAAGCGCTGGTAGTGGGTCACGAGCAAAAAGGATCTCGGCTCACTGCGCATGCCATTCACACCACTGGCGACCACCCGCAGCGCATCAATGTCGAGGCCGCTGTCAGTCTCATCCAGAATGCACAGCCTGGGTTCCAATAGCATCATTTGCATGATTTCGTTGCGCTTCTTCTCTCCGCCTGAAAACCCTTCGTTAACACCTCGCTTTAGAAAGGCCTGGTCCAGATCGACAGCGGCACAGGCTTCACGGGCCCGACGCATGAAACTGACGGTGTCATAAGTCGCCGCACCCTGACTCTCGCGCACAGCATCCACCGACGCCTTGAGGAACTCCATGTTGCTGACCCCGGGAATCTCAACGGGGTACTGAAATGCCAGAAACAGCCCAAGATGGGCGCGCTCCTCTGTGTCTAATGTCAACAGATCCTTGCTCAGAAACTCAACGCTTCCCTGAGTGATCTCGTAGCCTGGACGGCCGGAGAGCACGTGTCCTAATGTGCTTTTACCGGATCCATTGGGGCCCATGATGGCATGAACTTCACCTGCACGAATTTCCAGATTAAGCCCGTTGAGGATATTTTTACCTTCGACTTCAGCGTGCAAGTCCTTGATGCTGAGCATGTCGTTCAGTCTCCCAATCGAAAAATTCTAGTATTACCGTCACTGATACGCGGAGATGAACCGCTTGACTATCCAACTGACCCTTCAAGGCTGACTTCCAGCAGCTTTCCCGCTTCTACCGCGAACTCCATAGGTAGTTCCTTGAAGACCTCCTTGCAAAACCCATTCACAATCATGGAGACCGCTTTTTCAGGATCAAGTCCACGCTGCTGGCACAAATAGAGCTGGTCATCGCTCACTTTGGAAGTTGTAGCTTCATGCTCAACCACGCCTGTAGGATTTTTGCTTTCGATGTAAGGAAAAGTATGCGCCGCACACTTATCCCCAATAAGCAGCGAATCACACTGGGTGTAATTTCGCGCACCCTTTGCCGCTGGCCCTACCCGCACCAGACCTCGATAGGCATTACTGCTCTGCCCAGCTGAAATTCCCTTGGAAATAATCGTAGACCGCGTATTGCTCCCAAGATGAATCATCTTGGTACCGGTATCCGCCTGCTGCAAGTTATTGGTCAGCGCAACGGAGTAGAACTCACCCACGCTGTTATCGCCGCGCAGGATACAGCTTGGGTATTTCCAAGTCACCGCCGAACCAGTTTCTACTTGGGTCCAGGAAATCTTTGCGTTCTTATGCGCCAAGCCCCGCTTGGTTACAAAATTGTAGATGCCGCCCTTGCCCTCTGCATCTCCCGGATACCAATTTTGCACAGTTGAGTATTTGATCTCAGCATCATCCAATGCAACCAGTTCAACTACCGCCGCATGCAGCTGATTTTCATCCCGCATTGGAGCAGTGCACCCTTCTAGGTAGCTGACATGGCTACCCTCGTCGGCCACTATCAGAGTGCGTTCGAATTGTCCTGTGTTGGCCTCGTTGATACGAAAGTAGGTAGAGAGCTCCATCGGGCAACGGACACCTTTAGGGATGTAGACGAAAGAACCATCGCTGAAAACGGCGCTGTTCAAAGCCGCATAGAAATTGTCTTTGCGTGGCACGACGCTGCCCAGGTATTTTTGCACCAGATCAGGATAGTGCTGCACCGCTTCAGAAATGGAGCAGAACAACACGCCCGCTTCCGCCAGTTTCTCGCGAAAAGTTGTCGCCACAGAAACAGAATCGAACACTACATCAACCGCGACGCCGGCAAGCGCCTCTTGCTCATGCAACGGGATGCCGAGCTTCTCATAGGTCGCCAGCAGTTCTGGATCGACCTCGTCAAGGCTTTTGGGGCGGTCTTCCATGCTCTTCGGCTGGGAATAGTAAGAGATACTCTGAAAGTCTACTTCTGGATAATTGACGTGCGCCCAATCAGGACCTGACATCTCGCGCCAGAACCGAAACGCAGTCAGACGCCATTCGAGCAACCACTCCGGCTCCTTCTTTTTTGCCGAGATAAACCGGATGGTATCTTCGGTCAGGCCGGGCGTGAGCGTGTCGGATTCAATGTCAGTAGTGAATCCAGCCGCGTAATCCTTGGCAATGGCTCTGTCAATTTGTTCTTGGGACATGTTCTATTTAACTTCCTGGGGTTAACTAGCAGCAATATTTAAAGAGTACCGCCCATCAGCGTCAGAGGCACTGCTTCCTGATCCATTCGGCCGGGCAGTCGAGTGTCCTGACTCTCTGAGATAGCTTTTACCTCCTGCCGGCGCATCAAGTCTCCCAGCGAGATATCTGCGAGAAAAGAGCGAATTTGCGCACTGAGGTCCATCCATAGATGGTGAGTCAGACACGTCTCACCATTCTGGCAATCACTGGCGCCACCACAGCGGGTTGCATCAGACGTCTCATTAACGGCATCAATCACCTGGGCCACGCTGATTTCAGAAGCCTCACGGCTCAAGTTATAGCCCCCCCCCGGTCCCCGCACGCTGCTGACGAGGCCATGCTGACGTAGCGCGCAAAATAGTTGCTCAAGGTATGAAAGTGAAATGTCCTGCCGCTGCGAAATCGAAGAAAGCGGCGTTGGGCCCTCGCGGTGATGGAGAGCGAGATCCAGCATGGAAGTCACAGCATAACGTCCTTTCGCGGTGAGTCGCATAGGAATACCTGAGTAAAATGATCGGGATTAGGCTATAATTTCATACCTGACCATTTGAGTCAAGAATACGCAGGAAAACATCAACGGGATTAGTGGGCAGCAAGCAAAACGCAATCGCCGAACCCAAAGCATCAACGGGCATCAAAATTGCGTCTAACTTTCATCCCAAATCCACCTTTAGGTGTTATGCTCTTCACGTCACGCCAAAAACTAAGGTTTGCTTTTGGTTCATAAAAAGAACAGCAGTATGATGTCGACTCCAGGGTCTTCTGATAGCCACGCTATAGCAGACAGTAACACCCTGGGTGTCCCCTACCCCTCCGAGCGCTATGCGTGGTATGTGGTGATCATTCTGATGATCGTCTACGTTTTTTCATTTGTCGATCGCCAAATACTGTCACTGCTAGTTGATCCGATTAAGACAGATCTAGAGCTTTCAGACACTCAGATCAGCTATCTCGGCGGTTTCACTTTCGCACTTTTTTACACGTTCTTCGGCATACCGATCGCACGCTGGGCAGACAGCAAGAACCGGACTACACTGATTACAGTCGGTCTCGCGGTTTGGAGTTTTTTCACGATGTTGTGCGGCACGGCGAGCCGCTTCTGGGCGTTCGCTTTCTATCGGATGGGGGTCGGCGTTGGCGAGGCAACCCTGTCACCGTCAGCCTACTCAATCATTTCCGACATGTTCAGGCCGGAACGGCTGGCAGTTGCCATCAGTCTCTATTCTGCAGGGATATATATAGGAAGCGGACTGGCTCAGGTATTCGGCGGTATCATAATTGGATTTGCTGTTTCAGCCACAGAACTTACCGTGCCCTTTGTAGGCCCTGTCGCACCCTGGCAGTATGTATTCTTCGCTGTCGGATTTCCTGGCCTAATATTCACGCTAGCTCTTCTGACAGTCAGAGAACCAATGAGGCGCAATCGCAGCCGATTGGATCCCAGCAAGGTGATCCAGCCTCCGCCGATCAGCGAGGTATTGGCTTATATCAGGGCTAACAGCAAGACTTTTCTGTTTCACAATCTTGGCATCGCATTTACCTCGTTCGTGTCCTACGGCGCGGCTTACTGGGTACCTTCTTACCTGATCCGGGTACATGGACTTACCGCACAGGAAACAGGTATCTATTATGGATGGGTTGTAGTCATTTTCGGAACCGCAGGTATCGTACTGGGAGGCTATCTCGCTGACGTACTGACTCAACGCGGCAAAGCTGCAGCTAAGATGCAGGTGGCCATGCTAGGCGCACTGCTGGGCGTTCCTTTCTCTGTACTTTACCCATTAATGTCAACACCCACTGCCGCGTTGTTGGCACTTTGCCCGGCCGCTTTTGCCGCCGCCATGCCTCTGGGTGTAGCCGCAGCTGCCATTCAACAGATAATGCCTGCCAATATGAGAGCTCAGGGCTCGGCTCTTTATCTGTTCGTAATAAACCTGATTGGGCTGGGGCTCGGTCCGTCGGCGGTGGCCTGGTGCACCGACTACATTTTCAAGGACCCAGATAAAGTCAACCTGTCGCTGCTGTGGGTAGGGACATCTTTCGGACTGGTGTCTGCTCTACTGCTGTACTTTGGCAGCAAACATTATCGGGCCACACTTGCTTATCTCGAGAATTACAATAAAAAACATCTGATTTGACGACCCGCGGAGTTCGGCGGATTCAACTTAACTGAAGTTACCAAGTCATCACAAGCCCCACAGGAGCCCCAACTCGTGTTATTGCATAGCTTCCTGGAGTTTTTTGGCCGCGAATATCCCGATCAACCGTTTGCGGAATATCAGGGACAGATCCTAACTTATGGAGAAGCCGACGCCTGGAGCAACCGGTTTGCGAACAGTCTGCTGGCAAGTGGGCTTGTAAAGGGAGACCGCTTCGCCTGGCTTTCAAAAAACAATTTAGAAATTTGCCTGATGTTCTTTGGCGCTTCGAAGGTAGGCATTATCCCGGTGCCTCTGAACTATCGCCTTGCGGCGAGGGAATGGGCATACATAGTAAATGACGCAGAGAGCCTGACGCTATTCTGCGACAGTGAGTACGCCGAGGGCATCGATTCAGTGAAGCCTGAAATCCCCTCGGTCGAACACTGGATTACCCTTGGCAGCGGGGACGAGCCTGACGGGTGGCAAGCGCTTTCCGAGTGGTTGGAGGACGATCCAGCGAAACCTGCCGCATTAATATGTGAGTCCGATCAGTGCTATCAAATGTATACAAGCGGCACCACTGGCTTACCAAAGGGCGCAATGATAAGTCAGGGAAATGTCACTAACAATATTCAGATGGCACATCTTGCGTCCAGCATCACCCCAAGACAGGAACGCAATCTGATCGTGGCGCCGATTTTCCATGCTGCCGCGGCTTTGAGCATGATGTCGATGGTAGCCAGCGGCTCGACGATGGTCATTCACCGAGAGTTTACTCCGGACCAAGTCGTGAAAAGCCTCGACGAGGAAGCCATTACTATGACGACTATGGTGCCTGCGATGATCCAAGCATGCTTAGTCGCTGTTCCTGACATTGCCACTAGGGAATTTAAGGATCTCCGGCTTATCTCCTACGGGGCGAGCCCGATCGCCCAGGAGACCCTACAAAAAGCAATGACGGTTTTTGGCTGCGGATTCGCTCAAGGCTTTGGGATGACCGAGCTGACATGTATTGCCACCAATATGACTCCTGCCGTACATGAGCGAGCCGCTTCAGGCGAGCCGGGCCTGCTGCTATCCGCGGGCCGCCCACAGATGGGTACAGATATAAAAATCGCTGATGAAAATGACGTAGAACTGCCGCGTGGCCAGGTTGGACAGATTCTGGTAAGGGGACCGCAGACCATGATGGGCTATTGGCGTTTGACTGAGGCCACTGCCAATGCGCTCAAAGGGGGCTGGATGCATACCGGTGATGCTGGCTACATGGATGAAGAGGGATTCATCTATATTCAGGATCGCATTAAGGACATGATCGTCTCAGGCGCTGAGAATATCTACCCGGCAGAAGTAGAACGCGCCATATTTGAACATCCAGCTGTCGCTGATAGCGCGGTCGTTGGCATTCCCGATGAGCAGTGGGGCGAAACTGTTTTGGCATTTGTTGCACTCAAACCCGCGCATACTCTCGACCTCAAATCCCTTCAGGCATTCTGTCGAGAACGGCTGGCGAGTTTCAAGGTCCCCAGCAAGCTAGAAATAATTGATGCTATTCCACGCAACGCCAGCGGTAAATCGTTAAAGACAGAACTGCGCAAGCCATATTGGGCAGGAAAACAGAGGCAAGTCAGTTAGGCTTCTGTGGAAACTGAATTAATTTTTTTAGGAATTGCAGCCTTTTTGGCCGCCACTCTCATTCCTGTTTCCTCTGAGATTATCTTCACGGGATACCTGGCACTTGGCTATAGCAAAATTTACTGTTTGATCATCGCGTCTCTTGGGAATTGCCTAGGTACTTCAGTCAATTATGTGATTGGGATGGCTGGGCTAATCGCCGCTAGAAAATATCTGCGATTTGCGCCAAGTACAGAATCTAAACTACAGACACTGAATCAACGCTACGGGACATGGGCTTTGCTTTTCGCATGGGTGCCGGTGGTTGGTGACCCTCTCACTGTATTAGCAGGAGTCACACGTACCCGCTGGTGGAAATTTGTACTCATCGTTTTTGGAGGGCGAATCGTGCGTTATCTGTTCATACTCTATTTATTTCAGGAAAGCAGCTCTCCCTAAGTCAAAGTCCAATGCCTCAAAGCCTTAGGCTAGTTTGCGCGTAAAAGTAATGGCTGTCACCTTTGTTGACCCGGTCCATATAAGCGCCAGACGCAATATAAACATACCCACTATCGATCGTAAGTTTGCCAGAGAACAGATGCCATCTCACTCGCGTCTCCAGTTGATCACCGAGATGGTCCTCCCCAATGCCGCCTTCATGCCGATAGCGGGTGATGCGCCAGCCCTGCGCAGGGGCCGCGAGCGAAGGCCTCTGCCACCGGATATAGGCATCCACGTTGCTGGCTGGTTGCAGATTAAGCACTAGACCCGGGGAACTGGTATTGACTCTCTGAAAAGCCCGAAATGAGCCAGTTGGCCCAAAGTCGGGGCGCGGCACGCCAAAGAGGTGATCCAGCTCATTAGACTCATTGTCCAGTGGATCTTTGTCGCCGCTTCCATAATGGTAGATAAAACTGAGCCGCGGCTGCCATGTGACCTGGAAGCTGTAACCGAATGAGAGGTGATAATAACGAGCTGAATGGTGTCGAAGCGGCCCGGAAACATCCAGTGCTGGCGCATCGCCAAATTGGTAAACGGCTTCAGCATCATAATGCCACCGACCGGCAGCCGGATTTCTAAACAAACGGACCCCGGGATTCAACACATCGAAACGCTGATTATCTGGTCGATCACGTCGCTCATCGGCCCCCAGAAAGTACAACTGGAGTGAATCTCCTTTCGAGCCCAGCGCTGTGGTGAAATACGCACCCCAAAAGAAGTCGCTCGACTGTTTATCGGGACGAGCTTCGTTGTCAATCCAGTCACCGTCTACCAGTCTCATGGTTGGCCGGGTGTAGAACATTTCGATTGTCGTTTCGTCCGACTCAAGACCGGCGTGAACGCCTGCAAATGAATTTATAGTGTTTCGAAACCGATTACGTGCAACAAAACGCCGGCTCCCCTGATCCATTGTGAACCGGCCAATCTTCAGGAACCCTTTATCGCCCTCATGGAATACATCTTTAAATGGGAAGCTCACATTGGCTTGCAGTATGTCCAACGGATTGGCAAAAAAGCTGTCCAGTGGCGAACCCTCGTCCATCAGATAGGTTCGCATATCAGCAAATTCAGCAGTGAGGGAGAGCCTTTTGAATTTGGCTTCTGACTTCAGAAGATTCCGCCACTCGAAACCCTGATCGCTACCCTCAAGGCCGTTGCGGAACTGCCCATCCAAAAATTGGATGCGGCTTTGCTGCTCAAACGCAACGGACAACCAATTGGGCAGCGCATCGCTCTGCTGGGCGCGCACTGGCCAAGAGGTCAGTACCGACATAAGAGCCGCAGCTAGAAGCTGGGTTAAGCAAACTACAACCGTTTGAGAATGCTGAAACATTGTATAGACAGACCGGTTTGATTTGCCTGAGGACTGGACCATAACCGGCACTCCTATGGTTATGAAGAAGATATTATATCTAAATACTTGACTTAATGAAAAAGCGAGTCGCTTGTGTCCGCCGCAGGGCTTAAAGACTGAGCGAGCAGCAGTCGATGGCCAACAAGTTTGATTGTTAGCCGCTTCACCAAGAGGTCGCGAGAGGCCGCAGGCGCTCGACGCGGAACAATGTATCTGCCGCCTGCAAAATTTTGAGCCGCAGCTGCAGGTTGTAATCTGGACGCTGCGCCAAGAATTCTCTTACCGTAGTTGCCGCCGCCGCCGAGTTGTGGCTCCCTAGCGTCGCACCTAACCATCTACCCGGAAAGAAAATGTCACCAGTCGCCTGTATCTCTTCCAGCATCACGAGGCTCGGCATAATGTAAGATTCGGAC
>DORE01000166.1:0-5426 GCA_003514305.1 Gammaproteobacteria bacterium
GCTAAATTTTGATCGTGATATCGCTGGCCCAATGGCAAGAACCGTAGAGGATGGCGTAAGACTATTCAACGTTATAGCAGGATATGACCCCAATGATCCGTTAGTAGAACCAAATCGGCGCGAAGAGAACTACTTAGAGTTCCTCAATGTTGATGGCCTCACAGGTAAGCGTTTGGGGGTACTTCGAAACCTTGTGGATCAAGAAGGAGCAGATCCTGAAATAAAACTTATCTTCGAGGATGCTTTATTGAGCTTAGCGGAAGCCGGTGCTGAAATCGTTGATCCATTCTCAATCGAGGATTTCAGGTCCCTAAGCGACGCTATTCCATTTTGTCCGAGATTTCGCTATGACGCCGCTCAATACTTGCGGACGTTGAGTAGTCCGCCAATAAATGACGTTAGCGCTGTGCTTGAAACCAATGAAATTTCTGATGAAGCTCGCAGCCGTCTGACTTTTTACTCTAAGTATCCGATGGAGATCTCACCTGACGAATGGGAGGAACCATGCATTACCTGGCCAAATAATCCGCTGCGTAATCAGCTTCTGCACAATGTCGTAACATCTATGGACGCGACGCAGATCGATGCCATCATCTTTCCTACTTGGTCGAATCCGCCCGCGCACATTGATCGTGGCGTTGAAGAGTATGCGGGGGACAATAGTCAACTGCTGGCGCCAGATGCAGGACTACCAGCTTTAACGATCCCAATGGGTTTCTGGCGGGAACATTTACCAGCAGGTCTCCAATTCGTGGGAAGACCATATTCAGAAGGCGCGCTTATAGAAATGGCGTACTCTTTCGAGCAGGCAACTCATTATCGCCGCCCTCCGGCTGGCTACGCCGAATTAGATAAAAGAAAACACTCGTTGTTTGAATGATTTAATCCTTTTAGTTTAATACCGTTTTAGGTGGTTTTATTCAGTCTTATGAGCTGGGAAAAAGAAATTCGAGAAATAGAGAAGCGGAAGCACCTCGCACTATTGCAAGGTGGTGAGTCTGCAATAGTAAAACAACATCAAAAGGGACGGCTGACAATAAGAGAGAGAATTTCTGCATTAGTTGATCCTGGCAGCTTTGAGGAACTTGGCCTTGCTGCCGGGTCAGCGAGTGTCGATGCATCTGGCGGCCTGACAAGCTTTGAGCCGGCAAATTTCCTCATTGGGTTCGGAAAAGTTAATGGGCGGAAAATTGTTGTTGGAGGCGAAGATTTCACGATGAAGGGAGGGTCTCCGTCCGCAGCAGGCTTGCGAAAAAGCATTTATGCTGAGGATCTCGCGCTTCAATATAAAGTGCCACTAGTCCGGCTTCATGAAGGAGCAGGAGGAAGTGTTGGGGGAAGTAGCAGAAAGCCTACAAGCATATCGGACCCAGTTTACTCACCACCAAGGTTCAAATCTGTGGCTCAAGCAATGGCAACGGTCCCGGTCGCTACCGCTGCCCTTGGGTCAGTAGCAGGATTACCTGCCGGTCGGCTCGTTGCATCACACTTTTCCGTTATGTCCAAGGCAACAGCGCAAATATTAACAGCGGGCCCGGCGGTAGTTGCACGGGCGATGGGTGAACAAAAAAGCAAAGAAGAGCTAGGCGGCTGGAAGGTACATACGAAGAATGGCACCGTAGATAATGGAGCTGATGATGAGATAGCATGCTTGGGTGAGATCAAAAAATTTCTGTCTTACATGCCAAACAACATACATGAACTAGCCCCGAGGCTAAATTGTGAGGATCCAGCAGACCGTAAAGATCAAATTCTCACCACCATAATTCCTCGGGATCGAAGGAAGTCTTTCGATATGCGAGTAATTATAAATTGTATTGTGGATCTCCACAGCTTTTTCGAGATTGGAGCCGGCTACGGCCGATCCCAAATAACAGGTCTTGCGAGGCTGAATGGACAACCAGTCGGTATCTGGGCGAACAATTGCAAGTTCCTCGCTGGTGCTATGACAGCCGATGGTGCTAACAAGGCGCGCCGTTTTATGGAATTATGCGAGTTGTTCCGCCTTCCCATTGTTGCTCTTGTTGATGAGCCCGGGTTTATGATTGGTAGTCAGGCGGAGAAGGAGGCCACGATAAGACACGGTACCGCAGCTGTTCTGACCGCAGCAATGACAACAGTTCCGTGGGCGTCCGTCATGGTTCGAAAGTCTTTTGGTGTTGCCCAAGCGGCACACTATGGGCCAGACGGCTTTGTTATCGCCTGGCCGTCTGCTGAAAGCGGACCATTACCGGTGGAAGGAGGAGTAGCAGTAGCTTTTCAAAAAGACATAGCCTCGGCACCGGACCCTGACGCTAGGCGTCGTGAATTAGAGGCGGAATTCGCTGCTAGGCAATCTCCCTTTCCGAGATCAGAGTCATTCAGTGTCCATGACCTAATTAATCCGGCAGAAACTAGATCTGAACTTTGTCGTTGGATTGATAGAGTTGTAGCGCTTCTACCAGCTCTTTTGGGCTCCGCACAATTTCATATACGACCCTGACAATTTATTGTGGAATAAAAAATATGACCAAGGTAGCGCTAGAGACTGCTGGTAGTGTGTGGAAGATCCTGATTAATGTCGGAGACTTTGTGAATATTGGGACAACCATGTTTATCCTCGAGGTCATGAAAATGGAGGTTCCATACGAAGCTCCCAAGAAGGGCAAAGTCGTTGCCATATATATCAAGGAAGGCGACCTTGTTGAGGAAGAGCAAATCGCGGTCGAGATAGAAGATACTGAAGGTTGAACAGCAAGATTTTCGGATTCACTGTCCGCTTGAAACTAAAGTGCTGATTGTCGAGAAGCTTAACAGTCGCAGGAATAAGAACCGCTGAGCAATATGCTCGATTCTGACATGATCTTTCTATTACTGGCCCGACGATAAAAGTTTCTCATCGGGAACCCGTAGACGCGTTGCGATTTATTCAGCTAATCTGCGGACGTCTCGCTCTTCTTCTTTCACAGACTGTAAAAGGCATTGAGACTCCGATAGTATTTCCGATGAGTGAGTAATATTTAATATGCAAAAAAGTAGGTACACTATGAGCCTGTAAATATCCGGCTTGTCGTCAACGTTATGAAAAATATTACTTCTAATCAGAGCTTAAGACCGAGAGCGATCCTATGGAGTTTGCCACAGCCATTGGCTGTGTTAGGCTCGGCGGCATTGGTAGCAAGCGCCATCACCACTGGTTGGACCGACGCGGACCTGCTTACATCGATTATTCTGCTATTGCCAATACCAACCCTCTTAGTGTGGGAGCGCCTCGCTCCGCGCCGGAGTGATTGGATATTAGATTGGAAGGACTACCTGGAAGATAGTTTCTGGGTACTGGCAACCTTCATGATCTGGGTGCCACTCTACGATGAGTATTACGAGTCACCTATTTCGGACGCCTTCAACTGGCTGAGGGAGATTTCAGCTTTCCCTGTAGCGCTTAATGGAGATACCACGCTTGAATTACTCGTTTTGGCGTTCGTTACCATGCTGATGACCGAATTCATTTACTATTGGTTGCATCGCATTCAGCATCGCTATAAATTTTTCTGGCGGATGCATGCTACCCATCACCACATCACCAAAATGAGTGCTGGGCGGGCTGACCGCACGCATCCGTTGGAATTTATGGCCCTGAGTCTTGCTCCCACTGTTGTTTTAGCATTCTTTCAGGTTGATGGAGATGTGATCTCGGTTTTTATCACTATGCGACTTACCACCGTCTATTTTAACCACTGCAACTTACCCCTAAGGTCAGGGATCTTCGGCTGGGTGTTTACTACCGCAGAGTGGCACCATCTGCATCACTCACTTAACCGAAATGAGAGCGACAGGAATTTCGGTTGCGCGCTCATCATATGGGATCGCGTTTTTGGTACATTCAACGGCAACACCGATGTTGTTAAGATCGGAAACGGCTCTGGAGAACAGCTATCCTTATTTATGCAATTAACCATGCCTTTTCGTTCTGATAACACCCTACGCAACTTATAGTGTCAACCGTCAAACGATTAATTGGATACGAATTACCCAGCATAAAACGTTTGTAGCGAAGTAGAAGCATTATCGATTAGGAGCGGATTGTTAATCATAACAAGCGCATCGGAATCCAGATGAAAAGACCGCATTCTTTACAATCTCAGTCTGCTGTAAACACTCTCCGCGCATCGTCAAACAAATCCTATATGATAGGGTCAATCCATGAAGACTCCAGCTATTATTCGAAGAGATTCATGTAACCCGCCTAAAAGACATCTCACTTAGCTACAGCCTTTTGCGCCTCAAGTGCAGAAAGTATTCGCGTCATATATATGGGTGATAGCACCTCAACTTGGGTTAAATGCAGCACACCCAGGCCTTGGCTAAAATTCATTTACAGTGTCCAATGGCCATGCATAAGAATTAGGTAAAACTCCTAAGTCATGGATTGATGTTTAGAAACGCTCCACCTGCAGTACTGGCAAGTTCCCTGTGATCAATTGTCAGTATCGACGCTGTGTAGTAGACCGATGCATTTGCGAATCACATGCCCTACCGCTGTCAAGGCATGCCGAATAGAGAGTTGCTCGTTCTGGTTTGTCACACATTCGCTATGGAAAATGGGGAGGAAAGACGCAAGTTGTGTCAAGCGATCACCTCTCAGGTTATCTAACGCCTCAAAACTAAATAATGCTAGAACCTCAACTAGGTTGTTCTAGCCACACGAGTCTAGAGGTTGGTTTGTCGTCTCAGGTAGCGGAAGCTGTCGTATATATGTCCATCTTGGTATAAATATCATGGCCGATGTGAATAGCCTGCATATGACCGTAGAAAGTTCCAATTCGAGGAGGGATACCAATGGCTCCAGCGCCACTGAATTAAACGCAATCTATCCGCCCTGCTTATGCCCTGTAGATGTTGACTATCGTCACGCCCACAACAATGAAAAATAAGCCTGCAACACTCTGCCAGTTAAGAGCTTGCCGATAAAACACGCTGCTTAGTATTGCGACTGAGAACACGCCAAGACCCGCCCATGACGCATATATTACAGATAGGGGTAGCTTCTCTGTTACCAACGCAAGTAGATAAAAAGATACTCCGTAAAAGAACAACAAAAAAAGGCTCGGTAAAGGTTTTGAAAAATTATGGGTTAGCGGGAGAAGCATCGTACCCGCAACCTCAAACCCGACTGCAGCGAGCAGAGCAATATACACAGTCATCCGACTTTCGCCGCTTGAAAAAAAGAATCATAGACAATGCCCCCATGCAATATTTTGCATAGCCTTTCGTTCATCTTGACTCCTCGTTATCAAAGTAACCCTCAGTAGCAGGCATCATTCAGCCAGATTAATGCCTGCCTTTGACTGGTTTGTTGTCGTGATTCATGCCGTCGCCCCTCGATTTTTTCAAAATCGGCTCGAATATTTCGAGCAGAGACGAGGTAACCCTCAATCATCTCTCGA
>DORE01000166.1:5804-7150 GCA_003514305.1 Gammaproteobacteria bacterium
AAGTTGTTGTGGCATTTAAAATCGCGAGGTGAACGGTATGTTACTGGTCAAAAATCTTGTTTCGTTAGCTTTTATTGCAGTGTTCGCAATCGCACTCGCGCCGACGACTTCCAGTGCGCAAAACTCTACGAACCACTATCAAATCGTAGAAGGCTGGGCAAAGCTTCCCGGCGGGAGGCAAATGGGGGCAGTCGGCAAGGCTGAGGTCGACATTGATGGACGGCATGTCTGGGCCATTATTCGCTGTGATGCTCCACAAAGTCAATTTGGATCAGAGTGCGTCGATTCGGACCTAGATTCCGTCCTTAAGTTTGATCCCGATGGTAACGTAGTAGAGTCTTTTGGCGCCGGTATGTTCATATGGCCGCATGGCCTCGACATCGATGCGGAAGGTAACGTGTGGGTAACGGATGCTGTGAGCGATAGAAACATACCTCAGGGAGACAATCGCGGCCATCTTGTTGTCAAATTCAGTCCCACTGGTGAAGTCCTCCTGCAGATCGGAACGCCTGGAGAGTCTGGAGATGGACCTTATCATTTTACCGAGCCAAGCGATGTTGCAGTCGCTTCAAATGGTGATGTTTTTATTGCAGATGGGCATAGTGCAAATGGCAATAACCGAGTAGCAAAGTACAACAGTCGCGGCGTTTTTCTTAAGTCTTGGGGATCAACCGGCTACGCTCCTGGTGAATTTCGCGCACTTCATGCCATCGCAATTGATCCGGAAGGCCGCGTTTTTGTGGGTGACAGAAGTAACAGCAGAATCCAGATTTTTGATCAAGAAGGTAACCATCAAGGCACGTGGACACAATTTGGGCGTCCAAGCGGAATTGCGTTTGACACCATGGGGCGGATATACGTAGCTGACTCGGAGTCAGACAACGTACAGAACCCAGGCTATGAGATTGGTATCCGTATTGGCGAGTATGGAACAGGCTGGGTCAAAGAATTTATTCGGTTTCCATGGGCGAATCCAAATATAATTCCGGGAAACGGAGCAGAATTCGTGACAGTTGATATGGATGGGAATATCTATGGTGGAGAGCCGATACCACCACCCCACATAAACGCTCGCACACTACGAAAATACGTACGTGTCAGGCCCTGAGCATCTTAAAAAAATCTACTCTAGTTCAGAAATTCGCAAGCGGCCCATCAATGTGGGTTTACCCGGACGGCAGTTCTTTCGGGCAAGGGGCCGCTCCTTTAAAAATTACATATCACAGAAAAACCCAGTGACGGCCTCTTCTTCATGAAAATAGCCGGGAGTAGAATACGTCTTTCGAATTGCTACCCTCGCCATTACCGAGCACGTAAATCCTTGCAGCATCTTTGAGTGCCAATCC
>DORE01000166.1:7532-16612 GCA_003514305.1 Gammaproteobacteria bacterium
TTTTTGCTAAGCCACCAGCGCAAAATCTCCTCCTCAACTCGATAGAGCGGACTGTGCCCTGGAAACCGCGCGGGATCATCAGCCGTGCCTGTCACAATAGTTGCAATGCCATCACCAGTTTCCGGATCAAGCAGCGCATGGCTCAGCAGGCCATAAGCTTCTCCCAGATGTCCGATCAGCGTCTCTGGCCCTTTATCGAATCCGTATTCGCGCATATTGATCCTATGGATCGATAATCCATAACTTGTCATCAAACCGTCAGCTGGTCCACCAGGTTCTGCTTCCCCCGCAGTCACGCCATTAAGGCGCTCAGTGTTTAGCTCCCACTCGGGTTCAAGCATTTCTGCGACCGCCGCATCACTGAGTATGCGTTTCTGATTAATCGTACCTTTATTATAAAGCATCTGAAGTACGACAAGCAGCTCATCTGCACTGGCACGCAACCCGCCTTGAGGTGAGAATAAACTGGCGTTGCTGCCCATTTCATATCTTGAAAGGAATTCACTTGGTTGGTCATGATCAACCATGCCATAGAAGCAAGTGGGCTGATCATGGTCTACCTGTGCGATCCAAGGCCCTTCTGGCAACCATTTATTGTTACCTCGGCCTTTGCGAAAAGTAACAGCAAGGTCATTCTTCGGAACCTCGCAGGGATTGAAGCGAGCAGTGAGCCCCATTGGTTCCAATACAGCCTCTGCCATGTAAAGGTCGAAGCGACGGCCAGATATCCGCTCGATTATTTCCCCAAGAACGCCAAAGTTTAGGTTGGAGTAGACGAAGTAGGTCCCCGGTGTTTTGTTTGGACCACTTGCGAAGTGGAGGCCAGCGTCCCAGAAGTTTGAACCAGGATCGAAGAAGTCCTTCAGCTTCCCGTCGCCAGCCATAATGAAGTATCGAGGTCCGTCACGGATCGAAGACGTATGTGACAGGATCTGTCGGGGTGTAATGGTCTCTCGCGGAAAATTTGGGTTTCGCAAAGTCCAGCCCAGATAATCGGACGCATCCCGATCAAGATCCAGGCCCCCCGAGTCAACCAGCTGCATGATGCCGATTGCAACCAGGAGTTTAGAGATCGAGGCGACCCTGAGCTTATGACCTGTGTGCAGCGGCTCGGATCCTGACTCAGTAATTTTGGCAAAGCCAAAGGCATAACTTGTGATGATGGCACTTTCTTCCATCACGCTTACTTGTAGCCCACTTAGTTCCGGAGTGGCCTTTGTTCCCTCTATCAACTCGGCAAGTTTTGCATCTGCGCGCGCCGTCGCAGGTATGACCATAATTAGAAATAATAGAAGCTTCTGAATCATCTGACCGTCCCTTCAAGCGGCAACATTTTTTTTGGCATTTTCGTTATGTTATTGCACAAGCCACTGCCCCGCCGGATTAATTTTTATCATTCATTCTCTGCATCGTATGAATAAGAAGAGAAAAAGACTAATCTTATCAGATTTGTCTCGGTATCAAGATTTGAAGATTGTCGAGTTGATCGATTAACTTGGATGGAAAACCGACTTAACGGATGTCACTTTCTGAGACCGAGTCTTGAGCACTTACTGTGGCAATGCCGACTTAGATCTAGCTACCGAAGGCAATAGCGTTCGCATTTTCATCAGAGAATAGCTTGTGCAAACCTTCTATTTCTTCGAACGACGCAAGAGTCTGTGGGAAATCGACTGACGCAGATCCCAGACAGCCCTCTAAATGGGTCAGTCCAGGGGCTAGTCCGGCGAGAGGTCGGCTCTTCTCAACCAACCATGTCGTCCAATCATTAAGCTCCGCAGTCCCTAATCGAACTTAGATTCCTGACCTCACTATGAACAGAGCGAAACTCTAGGGCAATAAGAAGAATCAAGCCGTTGTCCGGGAGCTTCTTGCAGCCCAAATCAAGCATCATACTTGTGCTTTTAAGGCCTATTTGTGTGGGCGTACCAGATACTTTGCTCCCGTCGCTTGCTTGGCATAGGACTTGATGATACCTGGCTGGAGCATTTCACTTAATGAAATTTCTCGCGCATAAGAACTCGCAAACGTTGTTTTAATCTCTCTAGCAACCCTTTGTCTCATGCCCTGAAACCTCTCCATACCAATCCTTCCGATCATCGGTGTTAATAGCCAGCCACCGAGCCCCCATGACATCCCAAAGGCTCTCTTTAAAATAGTCGGCGATGGATCTAGGCCACCGTATATATAAACTTGCTTATACGTGTCAGAGCCATACCTGCTATATTCTTTTGCGGTCTTAATGGCGGCAACTTCCATCGCCCCCAATATCTGCCCCGCAAGCTCACCATTGTTTCCACCACCAGTTGCATCAAAGCCTAAGGTAGCTCCGGTTTCAGAAAGCGCCGAAACCAAGTCATCTATGAAAGACGCTTCGCTCATGTTGCATATATACTGAGCACCAAGAGAGTTTAGAAGCTCGACCTGCTCTTTTTTCCTCACGACATTTACGAGAGGAATTCCATCGTCATTACAGATTCTTATAAGCATCTGCCCTAAATTTGATGCCGCCGCCGTGTGAACCATTGCGGTATGGTTCTCCATTTTCATAGTCTCTACAAAAGCCAATGCGGTCAGCGGGTTCACGAAAGATGAAGCGGCTTCGACTGTTGAGGTACCCTCCTCCATTACAAGGCAGCTGGCTGCAGGAACACTTCTAAATTGAGAGTACATGGAGCCTCCTGCCAAACCGACGGTTTTTCCAACAAGCTCTCTTGCATTGCTGCCAGCATCTATTACCACGCCAGATCCCTCATTACCCGCAGACATCGATTTATCTAATCTTGGCTTCATGCTGCTCATGAGTCGGGGATGGATAGGCATGCTAGTCACTATTTCATCTCCATCGCCCTTGGTTCTAATTTTCTCCAAGTCGGCTGCAAAGCTCAGGAGAAGTCCAAGGTCTGATGGGTTTATTGGGGCAGCTTCAACTCGAATAAGAACCTCGTCATCTCTTGGCTCTGGTATTTCCAAACATGCGATTGAGAGCTCCACTTCTCCATCGCTGGTGACCTTGGTTCTGACCTCTTTTGAAATATTATTTTGCATTATTTTCCCCTCAGCGAAACATTATGCTGCGCGATTACAAATTTATGTACTATGTTAACAAGAATACAATTTTTCATACTAGTGCATGTAGACGTGATATTGAGCAGCACACCGATCCCATAACGAACCCCTCAAAGCTGATTGGCGGCAAGTGGAAAATAGCGATAATTTATAATTCGATTGACAAATCAAACCACTTTGGCGAGGTTAAAATCTGCATCTGAACACTCGGCTAATATTGCAAAGCCATTTCGGAAAACGTTGTGAAAATCGGTCAGTTCACAGAGGGGCGTGAAATGTCGTTTCTCCAAGTGGATGATTTCCTCAGAAAACCCTTAGGGCCTCTAGGCCACGTGATGGATTCTACAGGTAAATGAGACAAAGCCAATCAAAAAAAATTCAGCAGATATTGGCCAGTAATCAACCTTCCAGTCAGTCAGCTTTTCAGAGAATTCCTCAAATGCGATCGCTAGAGCACTCTGGTCAATGCCATTTTTAACCTGCACAAGCATGTGAGTCTGGATATTCAGCTTAGCCGTCATTAGGATAGTTTTCTCAAGAAAAATCTTTCAATGTTTCATCTCGTTTGGATGAAGAATTTTTTCAAGCAGCGTCATCCTCTTAATTTTCACTGAGCAGTCTGCCTTGCAACTCCTTCCATAAAAGACCCACACTCCTGCTCCGACAGGCCGCTAGCCATAAATCGTTGCCATACCGAGCTCGTCATAGCGCTCGCCTTTGACCAAGTCCGCAAGCACGTTTAGCGCGTCGCGCTCATTCAATTCAAGCACTACCTGATAGCTATCAAGATTCGTTTTGAGATTCTTTAGCTTGGTAGTTCCGGGGATGGTCAGCACGTGGTCACCCTGAGCAAGCACCCAGGCAAGTGCGATCTGAGCCGTTGCACATCCCTTCGCTTGGGCTAGAGCCTCAATTTCTTTCGCAAGGGCCAGATTAGCCGCATAGGCATCTCCCCTAAAGCGGGGGTTACTTTTGCGCCAATCTCCATCGTCCAGAGACTCATTCATGAACCGACCTGAGAGTATTCCCCGGCCCAATGGCGAGTAGGCCGTCAGCGAAGCACCAACCTCAAGACAAGCAGGGATCACATCGGCTTCGATGTCGCGGGCGAATATTGAGTATTCAGATTGAACTGCCGAAATGGGATGAATTGCTGCAGCTCTGCGAATGGTGTCACCAGCAGCTTCTGACAAACCGATGGCGCGAACCTTTCCTTCCGAGACAAGTTCTCCCATAGCTGAGACCGTTTCTTCAATGGGAGTTGCTGGGTCCACACGATGCAAATAAAAAAGGTCTATTACATCTGTCCTCAACCTCTGCAATGAGCCGTCTACCGCGCACCGGCAATTTTTCCTCGAGCCGTCGATACCCGTCCGCAATCCAGTTTCCCAGTCCCGCGTAGGCCCAAATTTGGTTGCAATAAACAGATGCTCTCGCTTACCAGCAAAGGCTTCACCCAAAAGCGTCTCGTTAGCACTTCGAATGCCGTATATCTCAGCCGTGTCAAAATGTATCACACCCAATTCAATCGCCTCGTGCAGAAGTCTGATAGCAGTGGCTTTGTCCGTAGGCGGGCCATAAAATTCGGAAAGACCCATACAGCCCAGCCCAATTGCGGGTAGACAGATTTCTGTACCTCCTAGCTTTCTCGCCTGCATTTATTACATCTCGCTTGAACACTCATATGACTGTTTGTCTGTCAATGCCTAACCTTGCTACATCGGCTTGTTTAACAAATGGAATTGGCAGTTATCCTCAAATTCTGCACGCTGCAAAGAAACGATCTCGATAAGTGCCATTTGCACCCGGTTTGACGCTTAATCGACAGACGCATTTCGAAATTTCCGAATAGTTTGGGCCAGTGAGCTCAGTGGCTTTTCAATTGCGTTAACAACCTGGTCCGGTGTTTTAAACAAACGCACAGCTTGATCCAGTGGCGCAATCTCCAGCAAGAAGGCGCCACCTTTAGATGCCCCCGCAATGTGCATCGTCTGATTTTCCTGAAATCTGATCTCATCGGCATAGCCAGGACGAATACGAAAGCCTACTGCGTGAAGTTGCTGCAGGATTTTGTCTTCTTGGATAATTCTTTCAACGAGCTTCAAGGTGGCTTCACTGACCGCACGCTTATCAAGTATGATCTGAATTCCGCCAACATATCCAAATTGCCTTCCGTCTTCATCAGCACTGGCGTAAGTCGCATTAGTACCGTACTCTTCTGGAGAGATAAAATCCGCGTCATAATGAATCGCGATAATCGTTGCGCTCATTTCTACAGCGGCTCTCAAGAACTTGTCATATCGGGCGTACGCCGCATCAAGAACTTCCTTGTTTTCGATTTCGCCGTTAGTAATCATGTCTTCCACGTTAAGCGTGTAAGTATGCAGTCCGTTTGCCATCAATTTTGCGCTCAGGCTGGCAATTGTCGGATCGATAAATAACCGCTCTTCGCCATTCGCCCCGCCAGTAGACAAATTTAAATGGTGTGGCAACGTGTGGTCAGACACTAAAAGTACATCCGTCAATTGCAGACGCTCAATATAGTCCTCGATACCACTTATATACGGATTTTTCTTTGACACGCACCCTGTAATAACAGCTCCAGCGAGGAGCAACACCCAACCTCTCTTGATGTTGATCTGGTTCATGGGACGTTTTCTGTTGAAGATACCCTATTACAAACGGCTGTATTTACCTGGAGTCGCCTACTGACGAGTGTGCATTCCGAGAAATCGAAGTATACAGCCTATTTACAGAGCAGAGGTAAAAGAGAACCGAGGTATTCTACTCTACCGTTCAATTCCCATGAAAGCCGCCCGTCGCCGATATAATTTCAAGCAGAAAGCAGGCGATGCTGAAATACCTTCCAGAAACAGCAGTGCCGCTCCGAGCTTTTATTGAACTGATTAAGCGTCGGTAACCCACCTATGAATCAACGACAATTAGCCAGATCATGGTAGTATCGCGAGAAGATTTTCAACTCTGCGGTTTAAGCATCTGAAGGCCCAAGACAACGCTACTAGCATGAGTTATACAACCCTCGGCCGAGATAGCCTGCTCACTGCGATCAAACACCGAAGACTAGGAATCCATATGCCGCTCACTCCCTTCCATCTTGCCATACAAGTTAGAGATATCGATGAAGCCAGAGACTTCTACGGTAGGAAATTAGGACTTCCTGAAGGTCGTAGCGCCCCCGAATGGATAGACTTCAACTTGTTTGGCCATCAGCTGGTCACCCATCTGAATCCGTTCCTTGGTCGAGATGGAAAAGTCAGTAGCATTGCGAATGGAGTAGATGGCCATGGTGTGCCCGTACCCCATTTTGGTGTTGTGCTGAGAATGACGGACTGGGAACTACTGGCCGAACAGCTGCAGCAATTTATCGATGGATTTGTGATTGAACCCTATGTCCGCTTCAAGGGGGAGACCGGCGAACAGGCGACGATGTTTTTCCTAGACCCTTCCGGCAATGCTCTGGAATTCAAAGCATTCAAAGACATTGAAGAACAGCTTTTTGCCAATTAAGTGATGAAAAGAGAAAAAGGCAAGAGCCTCGCGTTGGGATTATGGCAACAACCGGTTTCTTGCACTCCCCAAAAAGTGGCATCGATCACGGAAACTTCTAAAAGTCGACATTGAGATCTGAACGTAATTGCGGCATTTTTATCCCATCAGCTTGTTCAACCGATCATCTCGTGAACAAAAAGAGCGTTAGTTCACATACGGAGTTATCTGACCATCATCGCACCAAAGCAGTTTTCGTTCTGGATACTCGCGTGCAAGCTTCACCAAATCCCCGAAATTTTGTGGATTGATCTGGGAAAACGGCGCCGGAGCATCGTTTTTTAGATCCACGATTTGACAGCTCCCTGGGGGGCGGGCAGACACGCCGGTACAGGCGGACATCCCAGCAAACAGCCAAAATAAGCAATAGCGGAGTTTAGCGCTTTTCTTTGTAATTAGTATCTGTCGCATCTAATAGGCAAGCTTACTCTTTAGTGACAATCATTTTACAGGAATTATAGCTTTCCATTTAACAGTGACCATTGCCCGATTAGGCCGATCCTTTGTTCGTGGTCAGCACTTCATCCTACTTGAACTTAATGTATTAGTTATTCACATTGCGTATGTTTTTCGTTCATCACTCAGAACAGTGCGAAGACAAAATTTCTTACCGATTACAAAGCCATAAAAACCCTTCTCACGGTCATTTCGACCTGGTAAGTATCCTCAAGATACTGAAGACTCCAACCTTTATCAGCCTCGGTAACAAACCGCACAACAGAAAATTGATTCGGCAGCTATTAGATCAATTGCCAGCCCTACTCATTGATCGCAGTTGTGCGCTTTCTCCCTTAAAAATCAGTTTCATTAGGCTTGCCATGCAAACGCCAACTCCCGGGCGGCACATTTTAGTCTGGCCCCTGCGCTTCAAGCTGAGTATATCCTGACAGCATGTTTTAGATGGATAACCTAATAACCCATTTAAAACCATGTCTTAGCTTGACTTAGTGGATGCGTACTCTTTCCAAATCCAGCATTATGCTGTGGTGTTTTGCCTTCATCTGGCCTTCCATCTGCATCTCATTCACACAGACAAAAACGCCTCCCGGTGCGTCGAATCAAGATTGTTACAAGTTGGCACGTTGCTAGAAGCACCAACCTAGCCACCCCTCCTTAAATTTACACTTGAAACAGTCTCATAACAGTCAGACCTGGAGAATTCTGGGTTGTGCTTTACCGAGCACATGTTACATTACGCGCCTCGTTATTTCTCCTGATCGCAAATGACTTATGGAAGAGCACGGTATGAACACCTACAAAATCGCCTTACTTGATGGCGACGGTATTGGGCCAGAGATCATGGCTGAAGCCGCCAAGATTCTAAAGCTGGTGGCCCAGCGCAACCGCGTAAATTTTGAGCTGGAAAACGGTGCTTTTGGCGCAACTGCCTACTTCAGCCATGGCAACTCATTTCCGGACGAAACCAAAGCCCTGTGTGATTCTGCGGATGCCATACTTAAAGGCCCCATCGGCCTGAGCCATGAGGAGTCAAAAAGAATCCCTGTTGATATGCAGCCAGAACGCGGTGCGCTGCTGCCCCTACGCCGTCGATACGACACTTTCGCGAACTTTCGCCCTGTTTATCTGCCAAAGGATATTGCACATTTTTCACCGTTAAAAGCGGAAGTCATCGGTGACGGCATTGACTTTGTGATCATCCGAGAACTTGTCGGCGGGCTGTACTTTGGAAAGAAGGAAATCGGAGTCACCAAGGGCGGCAAGCGATTTGTGACTGAAAGTCTTGAATATGATGAAGACCAGATCGCTCGGATCGCACGAGTTGCTTTTGAAACTGCTCAAAAACGTAAAGGCGTCCTGCATAACATTCATAAGAGCAATGTGCTCAAATCGAGCGTGCTTTGGAATGAGGTCATGGAGGAAGTTGGCAGGGATTTTCCTGAAGTAGAGATAAAGAATATCCTAGTGGATGCAGCTGCCACCTACCTGTGCCTGAATCCCGCGCAATTCGACGTTATGGTCATGGAAAATATGTTCGGCGACATACTTAGTGATCAGGGGGGCGGTATTCTGGGCTCGCTTGGTCTGATGCCTTCAGCGTGCATGGGGCCGGACAAGGCTTATTATGAACCTTCTCATGGTTCCGCGCCCGACATTGCAGGACAGCAAATCGCCAATCCCTATTCCATGATAGGCTCGGTAGCCATGATGATGGAGATGAGCTTTGGCATGGAAAGCGAGGCCCGAAATATCTGGCAAGCGATGAAATCTGTCTTTGCACAGGGGTTTTCCACCCCTGACCTTTCTAGACCTGATAGCGAAGTCAAAATGATAGGCACCAATGGTTTTGGGGATTTAGTCGCTGAAGAACTCAGTAAGCTCTGACTCAGAGGCTGTGCAGTTTCAGGTTAATCATCCTGAGCGTGGCTTTCACGGCCGCCATCACTTGATTGGAGTCAACACCGCGGGTTTTGAAATCGCGCTCT
>DORE01000130.1 GCA_003514305.1 Gammaproteobacteria bacterium
ACAGGCTGACAACTTAGTAGCTATCCTCAATAGCCTGAAGTCCACATACAACATCGATGAGAATCGGGTATCCCTGACTGGAATATCTGACGGAGGTACAGGTGTCTATTTTTATGCATTCAAACAGCCCACCCAATGGGCATCCTTCGTGCCTTACATCGGGCACCCTGGTGTTTTGCGCAATCCTCAAAGTGGGGGCGGTTACCGACTCTATTTTGAAAACCTTATGAATAAACCCCTTTATATCGTGAATGGCGAAAACGATCGTCTTTATCCGGCGTCATCGCTGTCTTCGTTTATGGATATCCTCAAAGACGTCGGAGTTCGTTACACCTGGATTGTCATCGCTGAAGGTGGTCATAACACGGAATGGTTTCCAGAATATTTAGATGATGTCGAGCAATTCAAATTCTCGAATCCTCGAGAACCCTTCCCCAGCGAAATCCAGTGGGTGGCAGACCGAACTGATCGGTATAACCGAAATCATTGGATTAAGATTGACGAGATCAGCGGGGATGATCGTCCTGCCTTGCTGCAGATTGATCGCAATAGCAATCTTATCTCGGTCGAGGCTCGCGGAATCGAACAATTTAGTCTGCTGTTAAGTCCCGATTTCATTGATTTCACTCAACCCGTGCAGGTCATAGTTAATAACAAGGTCCAGTTCAGCAGCACAGTAGAGCAAAGCGCGGAATCTCTGCTTAGGTTTGCTTCACGTGATCTGGATCGTTCAATGCTGTTTACCGCGGAACTTAGCATCTCGCTGACAAAATAGTGCTCTAGGGCTTTATTTCTCAATCGAGTGCTATTTTTTTAGTTTTACCGATAGCGGGCCATTATTGCCATGTCTTACGTCCAGATCGGCGGACTTCAAGTAGACTCGATTCTGAAAGATTTCGTCGAGTCCGAGCTGCTTCCTCAACTCCAATTAAGGCCCGAAAGCTTCTGGTCAGAAGCTGAAGCTTTATTCGAGCAATTTACTTCTCGTAATTCAGAGTTATTGGCACATCGCTCGAGTCTGCAGGATCAGATAGATGCCTGGCATCGCGAACACCCTGGCAAACCAGAGCAGTCGGAGTATCAGTCATTCTTGTCTCTCATCGGATATCTTGCAGAGCCTGCGACGGATTTTATGATCGATACAAGTCACGTTGATCAGGAAATCAGTCTCCAGGCGGGACCGCAGCTGGTGGTGCCAGTCAAGAATGCACGGTTCGCTCTGAATGCGGCCAATGCTAGATGGGGCAGTCTGTATGATGCGCTGTATGGAACGGACGCGATTGACGAAGTAGATGGAGCAGAGAGGGGGAGCGTTTATAACCCAAAGCGCGGAGATAAGGTAATAGCTTATGCCCGTGAGGTACTTGATCAGGCCTGCCCTCTCAGTTCTGCTTCTCATGCAGATGCAAGCGCTTATTTCATTGAGCAATCAGAGCTCAAAGTTCGTATATCAGAAAACATAACAACCCTGCGGGACCACTCACAATTCAGAGGATACAAAGGTTCTACCGAAGCGCCTGAGAGGATCTTGTTGTGCAACAATAAATTGCATCTGGAAATCCAAATTGACTCATCATCTAAGATTGGTCGTCAAGATTCAGCTGGTATCAAAGACGTCGTTCTTGAGGCAGCAGTTACCACGATTCAGGATTGTGAAGATTCGGTTGCTGCGGTGGACGCGGAAGACAAAGTTGAAGTATACCGCAACTGGTTGGGACTGATCACCGGCGAGCTAGAAGAGACTTTTAAAAAAGATGGCGTCCAGGTGACCCGGTGCCTGAACCCCGATCGCTCATATCAGGCGCCTGACGGTAGTTCGTTTGAACTCCCAGGCCGAAGTTTGCTGCTTATTCGTAACGTGGGACACCTGATGCGTAACCCGTCCATTTTGGACAAGCACGGCATAGAGATTTACGAGGGATTACTGGATGCGGTTATTACCGGCGCGATAGGGGCTCTCGATGTATTAGGTAAAAGTACCGTGAAAAATTCTCGCTCGGGAAGTATCTACATTGTAAAACCCAAAATGCATGGGCCGGAAGAAGTTAGATTTAGTTGTGAAGTTTTTGCAGCGGTTGAAAGGCTGCTAGGTCTTGAGCCGGGGCGAATGAAACTCGGAATCATGGACGAGGAGCGGCGAACAACGCTGTCGCTGAAAGCGTGCATCAAGGAAGCCCAGAATAGAGTGGTGTTTATCAATACCGGCTTTCTCGACCGTACCGGAGATGAGATACATACTTCCATGGAGGCTGGGCCGATGGTGCCAAAGGCAGACATGAAAGCATGCGGCTGGATTTCGGCGTACGAACGGCACAATGTGCAGGCAGGACTTGCGTGCGGGCTTCAGGGTCGTGGTCAAATCGGAAAGGGCATGTGGGCCATGCCGGATTTGATGGCTGCCATGCTCGATCAAAAGAATGCTCAGCCGGAAGCTGGTGCTAACACCGCTTGGGTCCCTTCACCGACGGCAGCGGTGCTGCACGCGCTGCACTATCATCGTGTTGATGTGGACGACGTTCAGACCAAACTGAAAGACCGGCGCGCGCCAGCTTTGTCGGATATCCTCGCTGTACCTTTGCTGAGCAACCCGGAATCGTTGACGAGCGAGCAGATCCAGCGGGAACTCGACAATAATGTCCAGAGTATTTTGGGCTACGTAGTGCGCTGGATTGACCAAGGAATTGGCTGCTCAAAGGTGCCGGACATCAATAACGTGGGATTGATGGAAGATCGGGCAACTTTGAGAATCTCTTCACAACATATAGCTAACTGGCTTCGCCATGGGATTTGCAGTGACATTCAGGTGAAAAAAACACTGCTGCGTATGGCAGCTGTTGTGGATGAGCAAAATCGCCATGATCCTCTGTATGAAAACATGGCACAGGACCCAGACAACTCCATTGCCTTTCAAGCTGCCTGTGATTTGGCACTCAAGGGTCGTGAGCAGCCGAATGGCTATACTGAACCAGTGTTACATCAAGCTCGACGTGCCAAAAAGGCGCAGAACCGGCAGCCTTAAGTCAATTACTCTTCCGCTAAACTGTACCGGCCCGCTTAAATTTGACATTATGGAAGGCGATATTCGTCTACTTTTTGAGATACAAATTATGCAAACCGTAATTAAAAACTTTAGCGCCTTAGTTGCCGTTTTATTTATCTTGCCATCTGCGGAGCTCACAGGACAGGAAAACGGCAATGCCCGGGGCCGAATAGTCGAGAGCCCTTACGAGATAATCAGCGGCTGGCTAGAACCGTTCCAAGAGGACGGTTTTGCCTTCGGAGGAAATTCTGCTATCTGGGCTGAGACCTCAGACAGGATAATTATTAACCAAAGAGGTGAGACGCTTCTTCCTTCTCCCGTTCCTGAAAATTTTCCTGGGTTTGCTGGTGCTCTAGGCATCAACGTGCTGCGAGAAGTTGACCGAAGAGTCTGGCAAAACTGTCTTTTCGAAGTAAATGCTGATGGTCAGTTATTGAGCGTTTGGGACCACCTTGATTATTTATGTGAGGGTGCAGATGGGCCCGGCCCCGAGCGCATTAGGGTAAATCCGTATGATCCTGAGCGAAAACTTTGGATTGTCAATCAGACTCATCACGAAATCCACGTTCTTTCTAATGATGGAAGCCGGTTGATTGCGACTTATGGTGAGCGGGGTGTGGCGGGGGATGACGCATATCACTATGGAAGCCCACAGGACGTGGCATTTCTCCCAGATGGCCGTATCTTGGTTGCTGATGGTCTGTTGAACCATCGGGTAATAGTTTACGACGAAGATATGGAGTATCTCGGCGAGTTTGGGAGTCAAGGGGACGCACCGGGCCAGTTCAACACAATACATTCACTCGCAGTTGGTCCTGATGGGAGAGTCTTTGTTACAGATCGATCTGGTAACAATGGAGTAAACTTATATCGAACAACAGATGACCCAGCTGTTTTTGAGTTCGAGCGCTCAATAGGAGCTCCGCTAACTTTGCCGTTGGATATTATTGTAAATGAAGATGACTTTTGGATTACTGATTTAGGGCCACTGCGATTCATAAACTTTGACTTCAATGGAGAAATTAAAGCTACTTGGCTCGTTCCAGCTGGGCTGCCAGACGGCTATCTTGAAGTTCATTCTTTCACCGTAGATTCTGTGGGAAACCTGTACGGAGGTGACAATCAATACGGTCGGACCCAGAAATTCGTGCCCAAACCAGATGCAGATCCCGATCTTTTGATCGAGCCTCCCTGGTATCAGCAATGAGATTGTGGGCCTCTTGGCCGGTTTGCAAAGCTCATGGAAAGCAGCTGTGAGTAGACTGCAAAAGCCACTGACGCAGTTCACGCTAATCCTGTTTGCAACTTTATTACCTTGGTCACTAGTCGCGCAGGATGAAACAGTAAGGCTTAACAAGCTAATTGAAATGTTCCAGCGCAATGAAACCGCTTTCGGGCTGCTATCGTTCGACTACTCGCTCAGCAATGCAAGGTCGTTGTCTACATCGGAGTTGGACTTCGTGCTAATCGACATGGAGCACGCACCGTTTGATGTCGAGCGTTTGCGAGCCTTCCTATTGGGTATGACTAACAAGCGTGCCATTATTGAAAAGGCCAACTTACAACCTGAGGTTGTGCCGTTCGTCAGAATCCCGGCGGCGGGTGGGGCAGGTGAGCTGGTGGCTCAGGTCAAGCAGGTTCTCGATGTCGGCGCGTTCGGCATTATGTTTCCAGCAATAGATGATCGCGCGCAGGCAGAAATTGCGGTAAGGGCAGCTCGCTATCCGCAAACCAATGATGCGCTGGACTTCGACCCGCCGGGGCTCAGAGGGCGCAATCCGTCAAACGCAGTTTGGTACTGGGGTGTGCAAGACTATCACTCACGCGCTGATGTATGGCCATTGGACGCGCAAGGAGAGTTACTGGCCATCATGTTTATAGAATCTCCGGAGGGGGTAGCTAACATTGAAGAAATCATTTCGGTGCCCGGGGTTGGCGGCATATTTGTTGGGCCATCCGATTTGAGCACTTCGATGGGATATACCAGTCCGTCTGAGCCGGCGGTCGAAGAAGCCATTCAGCGCGTGCTGGCTGCTTGCCTTGCTCATGACGTCCCGTGTGCGATTACTACAAATTCGCGTACAGTCGAGCAGCGCGTCAGGGAAGGCTTTCGTTTTGTCACCGTAGGACTGGATTCAGGCTTATCGGCTGGGGCCCGCAGCGCTCTTCAGTTGGGAAGACAAGCAGCAGGCAATGACTAGCTGATCGATTGCCACTTGCTAAAAATCAGCTCTCGATCAAGTTTAAGAGTGAATGAAAGGCTTAGCTCCTGGCGCTCATGAGCTTTGAGCGTCTGATTGGCATTAACGGCGATGCGCTCGGTGATCACGAACTTCTTCGCGGGCCGCGCATTCTTTATCATTAGGGTGTCTGCAAGGAGCTGACAGGTCCACCCAGGCTTATTCCCGATACCGTATCCAGCGAGTCCGCTCACGCAGAGAACGACCGTCATGGGTTCTAACCTGGTTGAGTGCGTGGATAGCAATAGATGGCGTGATTCGTGCCTATTCTATTACGGTACGGGACAGCTTCGGGCTGGATTGATAGTATGTCAGCGCTATGATTGAGTTACAAAACGTTTGGAAGTCTTATGACTTCGGCAAAACCTTTGCTGTTTCAAATATGTCTCTTCGTGTTAATCGGGGTGAATTGCTTGGTCTGATCGGAGAGTCCGGCTGCGGTAAGACGTCTACCCTTAAGATGATTAATCGTATTGAGGAGCCAAGTAGCGGGGATATTTCGGTGAACGGAGAAGATGTTCGCCTCCAGAATCCTGAACAGTTGAGAAGGAATATCGGCTACGTGTTTCAGGGTATTGGACTGTTCCCGCATTACACCGTGGCGGAAAACGTATGCACTGTTCCTCAGTTGCTTGATTGGCCTTCGAGCGCAGTGCTCGATCGCTGCAGGGTGGTTCTGGATATGGTGGGTTTGCCCGCGGCGCAATTTGCAGACAGATTTCCCTCTCAGCTTTCCGGAGGGCAGCAGCAGCGGGTCGGAGTCGCCAGAGCGCTGGCGGCTCAACCCGAGGTTGTTCTAATGGACGAGCCCTTCGGCGCTTTAGACCCAATTACACGGGCCGATTTGCAGGAAGAGTTCAAGAGCATACAGCGCAAGCTTGAGCTTACGGTCATCATGGTGACTCACGATATGACAGAGGCCCTGCTCATGGCGGACCGCATTGCCGTTATGAGGCAAGGGGAAGTCCTGCAGATCGGTTCGCCAGCAGAGTTGCTTAACAGGCCCGCTGATCCTTATGTCCAAAAGTTGATGGAAATGCCAAAGCGGCGTGCAGATCGCCTTGAACAGATCTTGGGTGGTGATGTTCGGTTGGGCGCTGAAGGATGACCGGAAACTTTATGGAGCAACTCGCTCTTCTGCCTGAATATTTCAGGGGACACCTGACTCTTACGATTATTGCACTTTTTCTTGGTGTTGCAATCAGTATCCCGCTTGGAGTTTGGGCCGCACATTCATCAAGTGTTAAGCGCCCCTTGCTGACTTTGGTGAGTATTATTCAAACCTTCCCGAGTGTCGCGATACTTGCATTGGTAGTTGCCATGCTGGGGGGCCGCATTGGTTCGTTGCCAGCTATCATAGCTCTGGTGCTGTATTGCATGCTTCCCATTGTGCGCAACACCGTTACGGGCCTCGAAAATATCGCAGAAGAGGTCGTGACAGCAGCCCGAGGTATCGGTATGTCGCCACGTCAGATACTGACAAAAGTGCGAATCCCCCTCGCGCTGCCGGTTATTATTGCCGGTATTCGCACCGCGACAGTGTGGACAGTCGGTCTCGCGACGTTGTCAACTTTGGTTGGAGCGACCAGTTTCGGTAACTACATTTTTACCGGACTACAGACGCGAAATTTGCTGTCAGTTACCATTGGCAGTCTGGCGGCCGCCCTTATGGCGGTTATTCTTGATAGTCTTATTGGAGGTCTTCAGTGGCTTGTAGTCAATCGAAACTCAGAACTTGATATGGATCGACACAAGGTAGTGAAAGCTTTTGTATTCTCCGGCTTAATCGCCGCAGTTGGTTTGTCGGGATACAGTTTGATGCCCGATAAAGAAGTAGATTTTATAATTGGGGGTAAGGGTTTTACTGAGCAATACATTATCGCCGGCGCTATTGAAGAGATCTTACAAGAGGCAGGCTTTACAACTGAGCAGCGGGTTGGGCTCGGTTCAGAAGTGGTATTTCAGGCAACGGCCAACAATATGATAGATGTCTATCTGGAATATTCTGGAACTGTGTGGACGAATCTCATGAGTAGAGAAGACAATCCGGGCAGAGATACGGTGATGTTGGAGGTAGGAGCTTATATCGCAGAGGAGCACGGGATGGCAAATCTCGCGGAATTGGGTTTTCAAAATCTTTATGCGCTGGCGATGCGCCGTGAGCATGCAGAGTCGCTAGGAATCCGCAGTATCAGCGATCTCAAGCCGTTTGCCGATGGGCTGGTTGCCGGGGGCGATCTAGAGTTTTTTGGCCGGCCTGAGTGGGTCGGTTTACGAGACGCTTATAGCATCGATTTTAAGGAAAAACTTACGTTTGATACGGCGTTGATGTACACCGCTATCGCTGAAGAGCAGGTAGACTTGATTGCTGCTTACACTACGGATGGTAGGGTCGCTGAATTCGACCTCGTCATTCTAGAAGATCCTCTCAATGCGATTCCACCCTATGATGGGTTTTTGGCAGTATCGGGTGAAGCCATGGGGAATCGATTATTCGTCGAATCTTTGTCACCGCTGGCAGGAAAGATAAGTGTCGAAGTTATGAGGGATGCCAACCGACTTGTTGATGTCGAAAACCTTCCCGTTTCGGCTGGCGTGAGCTACATTCGAGAAGCAATCGCTAAATGAGTCTGTTGCCTTTCTTGCGCCTATTCACTCGATACTTAAATCGATGCCATTCGTGGAATAGACAAACACATCGGTGCCCGGCACTGCATAGGCGAAGTAGACGTTCAATTTTGCGCTGCCCAACCCCACACTTGAAGGGATAAAGTCATTAAACGCAATGAGCTCTTCGCTCGAGTTGAGCGGCCGGGTGCCATTAAGGCTTTGGAGTGTCGCCAAATCTCCATTCCACGCCTGATAACCTCCGTCTGCGTCTTTGTAAAACAGGCCAACGCCCTCAACTGAGACTACAACATAGGTCTCTCCGTCGATCCCTTGATGCTCGCTCGGAATGAAAAGAGTGGCTCGAACATCGATACTGTCACTGGAAACAAAATTCGTGACCGGGGTATTGCGGTCTTCACTGCGACTCGCTGAGCCATATAGGATTAGATTAGAGTTTTCCTCACCCAAGCTGGTTATCGGCAGGATTTTTGATTCGCGATATTTGCTGATGGGTACTCGAGTTTGATAGATGGTGAACACGGCGTCGGCACTTTGCTCGGCATTGGCTCGATCGACTCCACAAGCCAGCCCGTTGCAATCACTCAATAGTGGGTTTGAGAACAGGGGCAACTCTACCGAGCCGGGATAGTCATCTGGCGTCGCCATGATGGTTGCGAAGGAACCGTCTGCGCCGTGTCCGAAGGACCAGGCGTAGGTTCCTTGAGCTCCTAGTTCTCTGCGCGAATGAGCCAAACCAAGATTATGGCCCAATTCATGCGCGAGGGTCAGATCATCACATCCGGCATTGCCTGCCGTTGCGAAACCTGCGTTATACATTGACGCAAGAAGATCGCCGCCGGATAACATCGGATGAAAGACTTCCCCTTTAAAGCCAGCTCCTGGGAGGGTGCCCAGGCCGCAAGCGTTAGCACCAACATCTGGCATGAATCCATCGATAAACACGGTGATATCAGCCCCCACTTTTTCTCGTAGCTCTGGCAAGTTGCTGAATACACCAGTCGCGGCACTCATCGCATTCATAACACGGTTGAGATCGTTACCCGTATCATAGTCCGCTAAGCCATAAAAGGCTGGTCTGAATCGGACCATAGCGCCGCTGCTGGCGTAGTAGGTGTTTGTGACTTCGACTAGTTGATTGATATGGGTTTCAGGGCTTGTATCGCCGATTGAATCCAGAAACTTTTGGGAATATAAAAACATCAGGTCAATCTGCGCGATAAAGTCTGCGCCGACGCTTGACGCGCTGCTTTGTGGGTCTGTTCCCAGCAACGCTTCGTTGACGTCTGAGATGCCGTCACTGTCGGAATCTTTTAGTGTGTCTTTCACCACAAAAATAAATGCATCGTTACGGACACTTTGGCCAAAGGCATTTCCGACGAATACGCCGCTGACCAGTTGTGGATATGAGTCAGCGACGGTTTCTACCGTATATTCAAAGGTTGTCGTCGCGGCAGGAGCCAAGCTGCTGATCTTACAGACTAAGATCGTTTGTGGTCCTGAATCGTCTACCGCACACTCTGATGAGCTGCTGATAAGCTCGGCGGTATCGAGGATAAAAAAGACGCTGACCGTTTCGTTGCTCAGCGCTCTGGGCGTATTATTTGTAATGGCTATGGATATCGTAACCTGGTCTCCAATGACTGCAAATTCGTTGGACAGAGATTGCTTAATACTGACTTCTTTGCTTGTTAGTGCCAGTACTGCTCTCGGTTCGTGATCAGGCGGCTTTGTCTGTGGCACGAATGCCCCGTTATCAATGGTTGCTGCAATGTTTTCTCCAGTGCTGTGGGTAATCCACCCGATGTACTGATCCTGATCTGGGTCTCGTGCCGCAATAATCTTGTATTTGATCCCGTCAACCTGAGCTGTCGCAAGCAGGAGAGATTTGCTGAGTGTGAGGACTAGCGTCTCATTCCTTGCGCCTCTTGCAACCCACGAGCGGTCACCGTTCAGGAGCAGGTTGTCGTTTAATATGCTGAGGTCTCTGTGATTTCCGGGTTCCGTTTCAATCGAAAAACTTTCTGAGGCAGTTAAAACTTGCAGCATGGATGAGGGAATGCGTATGCCTCGGCTATAGGACACCCGTCCAGTTCGCAGGTCGCCCGGAATGTCTGAAAGATTATCCTCTGATAGATCCTGCCACAAATCAGGTGCACGCTGTGCATCCGCTGCAAAGCTATTAAGAAGCCCAGCGAGTAAAAGTGTGAAGCACTTGATAGTGTCGCTCTGGAGCAAGCCCATCTTTTCCCCGAGATTGACTTTCCATCGCTCATCGGCGCGCCCTTTCAAGCCGATCCGAAGGAAATATGAACGACTGCGCCCACTTTACCGAGAATCGCTTGTGACGGGGATCAACAGCCAGAATCCAATGGCAACCAATCAATCCAGACCACAGCGCGAAGCCCTTACTTGTAAATAGCAGTACGCGCAGCCGCATGGACTTGGAGCGAATAAAGGATATCATCGTTCTGGATCATTCCAATGAAACCAATATTTTCCACCGGATCAATCCAGAACCAGGATCCTGCGATGCCCCACCACCAATGAGTCCCCTCCGAGGCCCCTTGATAGGCATCGGGGTCTTCGACGATGGCAAAATCCAGCCCAAAGACGTTTCCGGGATACAGTTGACCAATGTTCGCTACGGCGTCCGGTAGCTGATTAGCCCTCATTTGTGCCACGGCAGCTTCGGACAAAATCCTAACACCGTTCAGCTCACCTTTGTTAAGGTGCATTTGAACAAACTTCATATAGTCTCTTGCAGTAGACGTCAGCCCGCCACCGCCGGATTCGAATTCAGGGGGACGCAGAAAATCGAAGTTCGCCAGACCCGGGCGATTGTCGGTACGGCGAAGACTGCCGTCACTGTTCGGCGCATACTGTCGTGACAGCCGATTGGCATTCTCTGGTTTGACGGAAAAACCGGTATCGGCCATTCCCAACGGCTGGAAAATCCTCGTCTCCAGAAATTCGCCAAAGCGCATACCGGAAAGCCGCTCAACCATATAGCCCTGCACATCAACAGAGATGCTGTAGACCCACTGGGTTCCAGGTTGGTAGGACAGCGGAATGTCCCTGAGCGCGGGCATTGATTCTGCCAGAGTTGCTCCGGTCAGATTCATAATACCAGCCCTCGCATAGGCTTCGGCTACGGGCCCCTGACTGAGCGGAGGCGTATAGGCTAACCCTCCGGTGTGACTCATCAGCTCCCGCACAGTCATCGGATGGCCGGTAGGCTCTGTTGCCCAGCTGCCGTCATCATTCTGCTCTACGAAGACCTGCATGCCGGCAAGCTCTGGCAGATGCATCTCAACTGGGTCGTCGAGCTGGAATTTGCCTTCGTCCCACAACATCATTAAAGCAGTCCCAGTCACAGGTTTCGTCATGGAGAAGATCCGAAAGATTGTGTCTGTACTCATGGGCACCTGATCTTCGACATTCTGATAACCCATGGCTTCGTGCATCAGGGTCTCTCCGTGCTGGGCAATCATCACCACCGCGCCTGAGAGTTTGCCTTCGTTAATTCTCGCTTGCAGATCAGATGCAACTGCATCCAGCTGAGCCTGCGCGATATCTGCAAGGATCTGCGTAGAAAAAGAAATCGCCAGCGTCATCACTGTCACAACACTGAGCCTTTTGCTCAAGACACTTACTTTCATATCACTCTCCTAAATTATTGTTCATATGTTGAAGCAATCGTGGCTTTGGTGTCATACATAGCTCGATAATAGACGCCCTAAAAGCAACGGTGTTTGACCCTTAGAAATGCTGCATGACATCTTTTCTGAATTATGTCCTTTTGTTTATTGTTTCTCACACGCGTAATTAGCAATATAAACCCTGAAATCAAGAGTGAGCGCCTCGTCAAGGCGGGGCGCTTCACATCCTATTCGATTTTTCACCAACCGAGATAATAAAAAGTACAGAATTTGGAATTACAATAAAAGCCGCGCAGTTTATATTTTATTTTGTAATACGTGTTCTCTTAAATGATTGGTTACTTAAATGTTAGACGTCTTCTGATTTGAATCAATTGCGGTATTGGTCTTGCAAGACAGAACGAAAATGATATTGGTATTGACGTTTCAGGTTTATTAATTTAATAGAATTTCCTTAACTATTGAAGGCCCTTTGATGACGAAACCTGTATAAATTTGTACTAAGCTACAGCCCGCTTGAACTTTTTCGTGAAAGCTCTGGGAATCCATGACGCCTCCAACACCTATAATCGGAATCTGATCGTTCGATCTGCTTTTGATGTATTTTATTTTATCAGTTGATTTATGCATTAAAGGCTCGCCTGAAAGCCCGCCTTCCACCTCTCGTAGTTTTGAGTCTGATAAAGATGATTTATCTATGGTCGTATTGGTAGCAATAATTCCCGTAAATTTTGATTTTACTATTACTTCAATTATCTTATCGATCGACTCGTCGGACTCATCCGGCGATATTTTTAGCAGTAATGGAATTTCAATATTTAGTTTACTAACTTGTAAATCGATGGCATTCACTAAATCGATTATATTCCTTTCATCATGAAAGTCTCTTAGGTTTGGGGTATTAGGAGAAGATATATTTACAGTAATATAATCGGCGTACTTGTACACCTTTTCAATACATGTCAAATAGTCCTGAATCCTCTCTTTTCCTTTGGACCATTTATTTGCGCCTACATTGACTCCCACAATACCACGGAACTTTTTTGATTTTAGATTTTCAACCAGATGATCCACACCTTTGTTGTTGAAACCGAGTCTATTAATAATGGCATTTTCTTGAAAGTTTCTAAAAACTCGAGGTCTAGGGTTTCCATTTTGTTTTTCTGGAGTTACGGTTCCGACCTCCAAGAATCCGAATCCAAGCTCGCCTAAACAATCAATGTAGTCGCCATTTTTATCAAGACCTGCAGCTGTACCCAGCATATTTTCGACCAGCATCCCCGCAAAGACTTGAGGGTTTGATTCCGGTTTCGTATAAAGAAATCGCAAAAGACGGGCTTTATATAGAAAATTTAGTGAATTTAAAGCAAGGCTATGCGCAATCTCAGGAGGTAAAAACTTAAAAACTTTTAGAAAAAAATTCAAACGCTTTCCTTAGATTTACTTGTTACAGACGTTCGGTTTGACGAGCTAGGTAAGTTCATGCGAACTCGCACGAATTGCCAAGCTAGTAAGAAAATTTAGCCTCGTTTAAAGAGATCGCTAAAAGAGACAGTATTACTTAAAACTAAAACAATTAAGGTTCGGCTCAGCACTTCCTTCTTGTCGTTTCGTCGCACAGAATTTTTGCTCAGCGGGAAAATTGATTAAGTGGACTTCTATAGTTTCAGTCGTAATCTTGCACAGGCTAGAGTAGTTCATGCAGTGCAGGTTTTGTGACTTTTCCCATCGCGTTTCTTGGCAGCGCATCAATAATTTTAAGGGCTTTGGGAATTTTGTATGAAGACATTTTCCCGTCGCACCAGGTTTTCATCTGA
>DORE01000257.1:0-11452 GCA_003514305.1 Gammaproteobacteria bacterium
CGGGGCGGGTTTCCAGCCGAACACAGGCAGTCTGTTTTTTGCTGTGTGTCCAGAGAGATCTATTAGAATGTGAATGCCATCGTTGTGTATCAATTGTGCGGCCTCCCTATCATTCTTTGCAGATATGGGAACCCAAGAGTGAAACAGGCTTCTAATTCTATTTGTCACTTCGTCAGATAGAGTATTTGTAGGGTAGGCATACAGTTCAATCGAAGATGATTTTTGCAGCTGTTTTAGCACGCCTTCAAGAAAGAATCCTACCGGATGCGCTTTAAAATCCCCCGAAACAAAACCGACTCGCAGACAATTGTGTCTCTCATCGGAGGCCCAACGCGTGAATGCTTGGACCTGCTGCTTTTCCAACATATCTGAAAAATTCTGTAAATCATCATAATAGCGAGCGGCCTTGAATTTCATCGATGCACTCAAAAAAAGAAGATTGCTGTGGGCTTCAAGATAATCAGGCTTTAATGTTATTGCTTCCCTGTAGCTCGCTTCAGCTTCCTCGAAGCTGCCCATTTTTTGCAGCGTGTATCCGAGATTATTGTGGGATGCGGCATAGGTAGGATTTAACATTAAAGCTTTAGAGTAGGCAGCCTGAGCCTCCTCAAGCCTTCCTAGTTTTTGTAATATGTTACCTGAGTTGTTAAAGGCTTCAGGGTACTTCGGTTGCAACGTTATAGCTTTGTTATATTCTGCGTGTGCTTTCTCTAGCTCCCCTTGATCCTCTAATATCAAGCCTAAGTTGCTGTAAGCCGCCGCAAAATTAGGATCTAAAAGTATGGCCTGCCTGTAGCTGCCCATGGCATCGTCTAGTCTATCTAATTTTGCAAAAACATTACCAAGGTTGTTATGAGCCACGGCTAAGTCTGGTTTTAACGCTATTACCTGCTCACAGCTTTTCTGGGCTTCGCTCAATTTCCCGAGCTCTAGCAGCGTGACCCCTAAATTCGTATGTGCATTTACGTTGTCGGGTTCTAGTGCTATCGCGCGCCTGAAGCTAATCTCGGCATCATCCAATCTGCCGAGCTCTGTAAGTATTACACCTAAATTGTAATGCGCCTCCGTGAGGTCAGCGTTCAGAACTATTGCTCGTTTGCAGGTCGCTTCGGCCTCCTCCAGTCGTCCTAACTCTTTAAGTGTGATTCCCAAGTTGTTGTGAGCCTCGACGAATTCTGGTTTTAAAGTTGTTGCTAGCTTAAAGCTCGATTCGGACTCTGATAACTTGCCAAGTGATTTAAGAGTGATACCAAGATTGTAGTGTGCTCCAGCGTCGTAGGGAGACAAAGCGACTACTTTTTGATTTGCAGCTAGAGCTTCAGAATATCTACCTGTCTGACCAAATATCGCACCCAACAAATTCCATGATAATTGATGCGTAGGAAATTTTTCAGTGATGGATTTCGCAATTCGTTCAGCATCAAAAAACTGCCCTTTTTGATAGTGTTCCAAAAGAGCATCTAGCTGGCCCCGAGGAGGAACTTCATGCTCAGTGTGCGCTATCAGTGACGCCCTAATTTTTTTTTCACTAAACCCCTGCGCTACGGCTTCCTGAATTGCTTCCTCAGCCGCGTGCAGCTGATCATCTTTTATAAGAGCCCCGGCGTAACTCAACCAAAACTGCTCTATTTGAGGGCATGCCTCGACTGCGTTTCTGAGAAATGGGAGCGCTGATGCAATTTGTTCAATCGAAACCGCCAAAACGCCAAGATTATGATTCGCGTCTGGGTGTTTTGGCTGCGACTGCAATATCGCTCTGTATTGACGTTCTGCGCCTTGCAGGTCGCCCCTTTTATGTGCCGCAACACCCTGTTGCAGTGCCTGCTCGATAGTCCGCTTCATCAAATAGATTTACCATTAAAGAGAAACGAGACTATCAAATTCAAAGGCGACTTTGGAGGTTAGTTTCAAGTTGGTATTGTATTGTTGCCACCCGCACATGGCGGGCTCGGCAAGTCAAAATTTTCAAGCCTGTTGGGCAATTTACTCAGGAAGATGAAGTCTGAAATGTACGCCGTTCTGTTTTATTGCGAGGAACGGGCTTATCAATAAGCCATCTTTGCTGGTGTACCGAGGGGCTGCTAATTACGCCTGTTCTTGTACTGAGTCGGACAATAAGCTCGCAAGACACCATTCGGGCGCAATTTTTGATGCTTTGTCACGCGACCGGAAGCCCGGCGTCGCCAAAGTCGAAATGACTTTTCTCTCAGTGATTTCTTCATGAGCCGGATCACGTCTGTTTCCGACAAATTAAACTGAGCCTCGATCGCTTCAAAGGGGGTTCGATCCTCCCATGCCATCTCGATGATTCGAGAGACTTCCGATGGGGTAAAGGTTTGCTTGCTTTTTTCGTTGCTAATCATGACACGATGTCAGCTTGTGATGGTTCTTTCTCCATTTTGCCGAGCTCTTCGCCCCGTTTACCGTTCCGCTTGGCGATCTCGTTGCGCAACCAATACAGACTTTTCTCATGCTTTTTATGCTGTTTCGGCTTAATTTTCATTGTATAGGGCCATTTCGTGATCATTTGATGCTTCACAATTTCTAATAGTTTGGTGCGTCAGTGCATCGGTCAAAAGCTGTCATATTGCAGACAGCAATTGCCGGGTTGTCGCGAACTAAGCTGGTCTGGTCGTTGTGGGCGCTTAGTCGCGTTAACATTTTGCTGCGTTGAGTCACGTGTAGCAAAGCGGTCGGACTGTCACTTCCAACTTTGGTCTATGCTCAAGCAGAATGCGCTCAGATTCGCCCTCGAAGGTCACGGGCAGAATGACCAGCATAGCTGCGGTATCCCCGGGGCCACGTGCACATCGCACCACAAGCGCCTTGGTCAGTCGGTTATTCTGGGCTAGCCTCACTTCGGACGCTGTAGCGAGCTCGTCTAAAGCCCCTCCTATAAGAAGCAAAAACAAGCGTTTTTTTGCGGCGGCCTTATAGTGCATCCGGGCAACGATTTCCTGGCCGGTATAGCAACCTTTTCGGAAATTAACGACGCCGGAGAGATCATAGTTCAGCAACTGCGGAGTGAATTCTTCGCTGCTCTGCGCGCTGACGTGGGCTCTACCAGCCATTATCTCCGCGTAATCCCATGGGTTGGTGTCTTTCAGTATCCCTTCCATAGATTTTGCCCTGAGGCTTTCAGAAATCAAGCGTGCATTGTTACGGTCCCAAACCCACAACTGAAATCTGCCTGGAGAACCTGCCAGTTTGATTATCGAGGCAGTCTTCGAAGTGGTTACATGATAGGAAAGAGAAGGAGGGGCTGGCAGCAGCTCCTGCAGCGCGGGAAGTTCTTCGGCAATAATGCCATAAGCGGCGAAAGGGCCCGCATGGGTTGAAATCTTTACTTGCGAGAATACAGCGTATTTCGAAAGTGTTTGGGCGATTTTGTGCGCATTGCCACTGGGGATCTGCAATAGACAGCCTTCCGCTGTACTGAGGCACAAAAAATCCCCGATGACGCGGCCTTTCAGATTACACAGCGCACCAGAGAGGCCCTGTGCTTCTGTCAGTTGAGTCATGTCGCAAGTGACCTGTCCTTGCAAAAAAGAGATCGAATCGGGACCTGCGATCAGGACGTATTCATATTGGTTCAGTAAACAAACTTGCATGTCGATTCTCTGAGTTCGATCTCTCAGCCGGTGGTTAGTGATTGGGTTTGCTAGAACGTTCTACTGTATTGTCGCATACTATGCCCGCCCAAGACTGGTTCCAAAGAGCACTGTACGAAAGAAAGTATATGACTGAATTAAGCAAGCAAAAAATATTCTGGCACAGTCGCCGTGGCATGTTAGAGCTGGACCTGTTGTTGGTCCCATTCGCGCAAGAGATTTTCGAAACACTGCCTTTGAGTCAGCAGCGGCTGTACGAGGATTTGCTGCGCGAAGAAGATCAAGACCTGTGGAATTGGTTTCTTGAAAGAGAAGAGCCCTCTGAACCCAAATTCAAACAGCTCATCGCACATATACTCGCCCATAAGGCCTCTAAGGCCTAAGCGGAGTTCTTAACCGTATAACTTACGCGATAATATTCGAGTCCTCGTAATATCACTTTCTAGGCAGTCTATTTTCGTACGGTGTGTTAACGCTTGTGCTGCACTATTTGCGTATGGAGTCGCTTAATTTTCTATTTTGGCTGATGATGGAATCCGCGGTTTTGTTGGCCCTGGGTGGAGTGAATGGTATCAGGTAAGGGCTCACCGGTTTGGGCGAGCGGAATTTTGGTTTGTCTCTGTATTGAGCCAGTCTTGAACGAAGCGAATCAAGATGGTACCCGCGAGTCATAGAGCAGATGTGCCGTTACTGTTAACTATCTTCAGGCGAGAGAATCGTGTCTTTTGCTCGTGCTAAAGTGTCAGGAAAGTCAAGAGTGAAATGCAGTCCGCGACTCTCTTGCCTCTGTAAAGCACTATTTACAATTAGTTCCGCGACCAATGCCAAGTTGCGAAGCTCTAGATTGTCGTTGGTTACCCGGTGCTTGATATAGTAGTCGCGGACCTCTTCCCGAATGACGCTGATGCGACTGCGAGCTCTTTGCAGCCTTTTGCTTGTTCGGACAATCCCAACAAAATCCCACATGAAGCGACGGATTTCATCCCAGTCATGAGAGACAAGTACCTCATCGTCTGAATCAGTTACTCGGCTTTCGTCCCACGGATTAATTCGATCAATTAGTGTCGTCCGATCAAAGCGCGCCCTAATACTGTCGGCCGCGCCGAATGCGATCACAAAACACTCAAGCAGGGAGTTGCTTGCCATCCGGTTGGCGCCGTGTAGACCGCTGAAACTCGTCTCACCGATTGCGTAGAGGTTACTTATATTAGTTTCTCCTTGCGTATTCACCATCACTCCCCCACAGGTGTAGTGTGCTGCCGGTACGACTGGAATACGGTCACGAGTGATATCGATTCCGAAGCACAAACAGCGTTCGTATATATTGGGAAAGTGTGCTTTGACAAAATCTGCTGGCTTATGGGTGATGTTGAGATATACGCAGTCGCAGCCCAGCCGCTTCATCTCATGATCAATGGCGCGAGCCACAATGTCCCGCGGAGCGAGTTCGGCCAAATCGTCAAAATCTGGCATGAAACGTGTTCCGTCGGGTAATTCCAGATAAGCACCTTCGCCGCGCAATGCCTCAGTAATCAGGAATGACTTAGCATGCGGATGATACAAGCATGTTGGATGGAACTGATTGAACTCAAGATTCGCGACTCGGCAGCCTGCTCGCCAGGCCATAGCGATGCCGTCGCCGCTTGCTCCGTCAGGGTTGCTCGTGTACAGGTAGGCCTTACTGGCGCCGCCGGTGGCTAAAGCGACGAAACGCGAACGAACTGCCTCGACGCGTCCGCTCGCCTGGACAAGCACATAAACGCCGACGCAGGTGCGCCCGGTTCCGCTTAGCTCCGTCACCAGGTCGACAGCAGTGCAGCCCTCTAAGAGGGTAATATTTGTGTGCTCTCTGGCTCGACGCTGCAAGGTCTGAAATACCGCTCTGCCCGTGGCGTCAGTCGCGTGAATGATGCGTCGGTGACTGTGGCCCCCCTCTTGAGTCAGGTGGAGAGAAGCTAGCTCCGCAGGGTTTACGGGCGCGTCACCGTTACTGTTCGCTTCTGCTGTTGATTTGGTTGTAAAGGGAACGCCTTGTGTGACTAGCCAGCTGACCGCAGAGGCACTGTGTTCGACAACATGTTCCACCACGTCGCGATGGCAAAGCCCAACCCCGGCATGCAAAGTGTCTTCCACGTGCGAATCAACGCTGTCACTGTCGTCTAGTACAGCAGCGATGCCACCCTGTGCGTAATAAGTGGCGCCTTCCTGTAAATCGCCCTTGCTGAGTACCGTTACCCGGGCAAAGTCGGCGGTTCTCAGCGCCAGGGTCAGGCCTGCTGCGCCGCTTCCGACGACCACAAGGTCGGTTTCGAGTTTTTCAAAATCGCGAATTTCATTCATATTTCGTGTGCTAGTTACTTCAAATAATTGCTTTTTAATGACTGTGGCGCATGATGCAAAGGCGCCGAATCCCGGAGTCTAGAAAAACTCAGAGCTTTTCGTATCCCGATCAACTGTTAGGAAGCGAAATTCAAGCCAATACGGTAGAATAATAGCAATTTTTTCGACTTTACTAAATTTTGCACGTTGGCTTTGCCAGAATTGTTGAGGTTGAAAGTCGCTGTCAAGCCCCGTGCGCATACTCTCTATGGGCCATCAGTGCAGTAAACTCGGCTTGCCACGTCGGCTGGAAATCAGGCGCATCTATAATGGAGGAGAAAACCGATCAGCAGTTGATTGATCAGGTGCTTGCGGGCAACAAAAATGCCTTCAACCTCCTGGTGATGCGCTATCAGCATCGTGTCGCAGCCTTGATCGCCCGCTTCGTGCACGATCCTCAAGAAATTGAGGATGTTGCTCAGGATGCATTTATAAAGGCGTATAAGGCCTTGCCAATATTCCGAGGAGACAGTGCATTTTATACTTGGCTTTACCGAATCGCGGTGAACACCGCCAAAAATCATCTTGTTTCTCGTAGTCGACGGCCGCCCGGCCAAGATATAGAGATCGATGAAGTGGAGCCGACTGAAGTAGGCAGTGTGCTCCATGAGATTGAGACCCCTGAAGGAAGCCTTTCAACAAGTGAATTGAAAACTGCAATTGAAGCGGCTGTAAACTCATTGCCCGAGGAGTTAAAGACAGCCTTCACCTTGAGAGAGTTTTCAGGGTTGAGTTATGAGGACATCACTGAAGTTATGGATTGCCCGGTAGGCACTGTGCGGTCGCGCATTTTTCGTGCGCGGGAAGCGATTGACCAGAAAATTAAGGAGCTTTTGTGAGGCCCATGATGCAAAGCCAGAATAATGGCCAGCATGGATTTGAGAACTTATTTGTTATCTTAATGTCTGATACTACAGAAAAGCCTAAAATTCGATATAAAGCGAAATAAGCACTGTCATAAGTGCGTTGAGGAGTCGGAGCAGGAGCTGCTGAGGTGCTGATGCCAGGCGGTACAGCAAGTGGAATACGCCGGGGAGCCGGTGCGGATGGAAAGCAACCTATGGCAAACGAAAATACAAAAAAGTCGGCACATACTGGTGTGTCGCAGCGGTCGGGTGAGTTCCTATCAGCTGTTATGGATGGGGAAGCTGATGATTTAGCTTTACGTCGCCTGATTCAGGAGTCTGCTGCCGATCCCGCGATGCAGGAAAAGTGGGAGCGCTATCATCTCGCTCAGGATGTAGTCCGAGGACGTGGAAGACCAGTGTCGTCGGGCTTCTCAAGAAGGGTGGCCGCGGCAATCGATGTTGAAACCGCTCTTGAGGGATCGAAAGTGGTGAGCGACAGGTTGAGTCAGCAGCTGCTCAAGTTCGCGATAGCCGCCGCTGTTGCGATGGTGGCTGTTGTGACTCTTCAACCTGAACCGAACGAATTGGAGATCTCTGACACAAGGCTATCTGCCATATACGCGGGCCAGCCGCCTGGTGCAGAGAGGCGTGTGCAATCCTTAGTTGTGGGCTCCGAGCCAGCGATAGCGCCGGTGCCGGTTGACCCAGAAGCACAGCAGCGGCTTCGAGATTACATTGAAAGCATGAGCTTTGATTCCGACGAAGCACTGCGCAGTGAACATATTCAGGAGTCGCCCCTTTATCGACTTGTTAACCAGCTTCAAACAGACAATCGATAATCTGTTGGCCGATCAGCCTATTTTGGTTCAGCGGGTTTGGGTTTCGCCGTGGTTCGGCTGAGACTTGCGCACCGATGCCGTTGCCTATTTTCGGCATAAGAGCCGAAGTACATTACTTATTGACGGCCGGCCCGATATCCGCCGTTCAACCATCTGATCGGAAACAGCTGCTCGCAGCGTAGTATTTCTATGAACGCAATATTTTATGTAGCACGGTCGCTTGCTTTGTCTGCTCCGGCTGTCTTGGCTTTTACAGTCGCCCTGCAACTCACCTTGGTGAACAATGTTAATGCGGCAGAGCTGCCAAACTTCGCTGATCTTGTCGAGCGCAATGCTCCCTCAATTGTTGAAATCTCGACGATCAGGCGGATGACAGCACGCTCGCCCGTTCCAGACTCGGAGTTGGAGGAATTGCTGCGCCGGATAAACCCAGGCCAGAAACCCGATCTTGATACAGAGGGTTTGCCTGAACAGCGTCAGCGGGCAGCGGTTGGCTCCGGTTTTCTGATCTCAGGCGACGGTTATATGATCACCAATAATCATGTCGTGGTTGGGGCAGATGAGATTCAGGTCACATTGAACGATCGTCGCGTGTTCAACGCTGAGGTAATTGGTCTGGATGAGCCCTCTGACCTCGCACTGTTGAAGATCAACGCGGAAAATCTTCCGTATGTCCGCTTCGGTGATTCGGAAAAGCTTCGGGTAGGGGAGTGGGTATTGGCCATTGGCTCGCCATTTGGTCTTGAGTTCTCGGCGGCGGCCGGGATTGTGAGCGCTAAAGGCCGATCGGTTCCGGGTCGCTCTTCCTACAATTATATGGCTTTCATTCAATCCGATGTTGCGATCAATCAGGGGAACTCTGGCGGTCCTTTATTCAACCTTGACGGTGACGTCATTGGTATTAATTCGCAAATTCTGAGCAGCACCGGCGGGTCAAACGGTATTTCTTTTTCGATACCCAGTAACATTGCAATGAACGTGATCGAGCAATTGCGCGCTTCTGGAGTAGTAGAGCGGGGATTGCTGGGGGTCCGCATGCGTGAGGTGGATTTTGCCCTTGCTGCGATCTTCGGTATGGATCGTCCGCTTGGCGCGTTCGTGGACGAGGTGCAGCCTAATAGTCCGGCATCAGAGGGCGGCATACAAAACGAAGACATTATCGTCGAATTTAATGGCCATGAAATTGAATATTACACCGATCTTCCTTTCTATGTGGGGCAGTACCGCCCCGGCACTGAAGCTGCGGTCAGGCTTTATCGGGATGGGGAGCTGGTGGAGCAAACTGTAGTTCTTGGCAGCTCCCCGACCAATGCAGTATTGGCGGAGTCGCCCGCTACACGTAGAGCGCGAGGTAATCCGCTGGGTTTTCGCATTGCAGACCTCGGAGAGGAGGCCAAACAGGCCTCTGGTCTAGAAGGAGGAGTGCGAATCGCAGAACTCGACGAAGGGCCCGGTCGTGAGGCAGGGCTCCTGAAAGGTGACATCATTGTGGCACTAAATAGACAGCCGGTTGTCTCCGTGGAGCAATTCGCCGAGGTCGTCAGTGATTTGCCTGTATCAGGATTCGTCTCTATCCGGATTGTGCGCGAAGGGCAGGCGACGACTCTGGCGCTCGAACTATTCCCATAAGTGCTTGGAGAGGTGGTAGCAGCGGTTTGCTTTTGTGCTGCCATTTTTTCTGCCACTGAGTCAGCGTTTCAGGTAAACTCCGCACTTAATTCTTTGTATCGCGAAGCACAAAATCGCCAGCGCCTTCCGCATAGTGTCTGATCTAAGCCATATTCGTAATTTCTCTATCATCGCCCATATTGATCACGGCAAGTCGACGCTGGCAGATCGATTCATCCAGCATTGTGGGGGTCTGGAAGAGCGTGAGATGGATGAACAAATACTTGACACCCTCGATATCGAGCGTGAACGAGGAATCACTATCAAGGCGCAGAGCGTTACTCTGCATTACGACGGCCGGGATGGCAATCGTTATCAGCTAAACTTCATCGACACGCCTGGACATGTTGATTTTACTTATGAAGTGTCCCGGTCTCTTGCTGCTTGCGAGGGGGCTCTTCTGGTTGTCGATGCTGCGCAGGGCGTCGAAGCGCAGTCCGTAGCGACCTGTTATACCGCTATTGAACAAGGTTTGGAGGTGTTGCCAGTCCTCAATAAAATGGACTTGCCTCAGGCAGATCCTGCCCGCGTTCGAGTGGAAATAGAAGAGATAATCGGGTTAGACGCCAGTGGGGCAGTGTGTGCTAGCGCTAAAACCGGTCTTGGTATCCATGACATACTGGAACAAATAGTTGAAAACATCCCTGCGCCGACAGGGAATAAGGAAAATGATCTACAAGCGCTCATTATAGATTCATGGTTCGATAACTATCTGGGCGTTGTTTCTCTCGTTAGAGTAGTACAGGGAACTTTGCGAAAAGGCGATAAAATTATCGCGAAATCGATTGGTAGAGCTCACGTTGTTGACAATGTCGGCGTATTTACGCCAAAGAGGAGTGAGACAGGCATTTTGGCAGCCGGTGAGGTCGGTTTTGTTGAAGCTGGGATCAAGGATATTCATGGAGCCCCTGTCGGCGACACCCTGTCGCTGGCGAAAACACAGGATGTCGAGGCGCTTGCTGGCTTTCGTCAAATTCAGCCGCAAGTGTTTGCAGGACTGTATCCGGTTTCTTCCGATGACTTTGAGAATTTCCGGGATGCTTTGGAAAAGCTTACGCTGAACGACGCCTCATTGCAGTACGAGCCGGAAAATTCCGATGCGCTAGGCTTTGGATTTCGCTGTGGCTTCCTTGGAATGTTACATATGGAAATTATTCAGGAGCGGCTTGAGCGGGAATATGCCCTTTCACTGATCACGACTGCGCCCACTGTCGTTTACGAGGTTGAACTGGAAAATAACGAACTTGTTTTGGTGGGAAGCCCTTCCAGTTTGCCACCGATCAACAACATCAAAGAAATGCGAGAACCCATCGTGATTGCCAATATTTTGGTTCCGCAGGAATATCTTGGAAATGTTATCAGTCTGTGCGTTGATAAGCGCGGGGTCCAAAAGGATATGCAGTTCATCGGTAAACAGGTATCGCTGAGTTACGAGTTGCCGATGAATGAAGTAGTTATGGATTTTTTCGATCGACTCAAATCAGTAAGCCGAGGCTACGCCTCTCTGGACTATCAGTTTGATCGATTCGAACGCTCCAATTTAGTGAGACTGGACGTTCTTATTAATGGCTCCAGGGTTGATGCCCTTGCGCTTATCGTTTTCCGCGATCACGCTCAGTCAAAGGGACGTCTCCTTGTGGAGAAGATGAAAGAACTGATTCCTCGACAGCTCTACGATGTGGCAATACAAGCTGCGGTTGGCGGTCAGATTATTGCCAGATCGACGGTAAAAGCGCTGCGTAAAAACGTAACTGCGAAATGCTATGGTGGCGACGTATCGCGAAAGAAGAAACTGCTTGAAAAGCAGAAAGCAGGAAAAAAACGGATGAAACAGGTTGGTAACGTTGAGGTGCCTCAAGAGGCATTTTTGGCCGTACTGAAAGTAGATAGCTGAGTAGACGCAGATGAATGTTGATTTTTCGCTAGTTTTATTAGTGCTGGTCGCTTTTTGTGGGTTTCTATGGGCCCTCGATTCTTTGTTGTTAAAGAAATCACGTACAGATGCTGTTGAGGAGTATCGACGAACTGCACCCAAGGGCAAGACCAAAGAGGAAATTAGCCTCACGATTGCTGATTTGAGTCAAGAGCCGCTAGTTATTGAGTATGC
>DORE01000257.1:11774-16369 GCA_003514305.1 Gammaproteobacteria bacterium
AAATCGTTTTTTCCGGTACTTTTAATCGTTTTCCTTCTTCGCTCGTTCCTGGCTGAACCTTTTCAAATTCCGAGCGGCTCAATGATCCCAACGCTGGAAGTCGGTGACTTTGTCTTAGTCAACAAATACGCTTATGGTGTTCGGTTGCCAGTCATTGGCACGAAGATTCTGGACGTCGACGATCCAAAGCGTAGCGAAGTCATGGTCTTTATTCCTCCTCATGAGGATAAATACTACATAAAGCGCGTTGTGGGGCTACCCGGAGATACAATTCGCTATGAGGAGAAAAACCTCTACATTAATGGGGTATTGATCGAGAAACAGTATGTGCGCGACGTAGAAGTGCCAACAGGTATTGGGCCGCTTTCCGGAAAGCGTTACAGTGAAGAACTCGGTGAAGCTCCTCACTCCACCCAATATATAGATGCCGTTGGTCAGCGCCGTACGCGCACAACATGGGTAATCCCTAGTGGACACTATTTCATGATGGGAGATAATCGTGATAACAGCGCCGACAGCAGAGAGTGGGGTGCGGTGCCCGAAAAAAATATCGTCGGCAAAGCAGTCGCGGTCTGGATGCACAAAGAGCCCGGTTTGTCATTGCCCACATTCAGTCGAAATCAGCTCATCCAATGAGTTCAGTCGAAAAAAGGCTGCTCTCGGGCTAGTATCGCTAGAGTGCAGTAGTACCTTACTTCGCTGAAAAGGCAGTCGATCGAGTTGGGGTTGGAAATTTATGGAGAAATCAGTACTGAACAGTTCGCGCACTCAGCAAGGTGCTCACTCGGTCAAGATTCTGTTGAAGGCTGTGCCTTTTTGTCTATTTTTTGCTATCGGTTTTAAGGTGGGGGCGATCTATGCCGATCAAAATCTGACCACTGGATGGGGTCAGGATCTGACAGATAATTGTGAAGCTAAAACCATGGCTTTTACCGAAGTGCATGGCAGGATCTCCATGACCATGCGCGCCACTTATCTGACTGATTTTGATTTCAACAGCATCCGTATGCTCAAGAAACATGCTGAAGGAGCAACCGCTGTAGCGAAGGAAAAGCGCGCTCCGCGAATCGCGAATTTGGACATCGCATCTGTGTTTGATGAGTCACTGTGTAAGTGATGGCTTCAGAACTGGCTCGACTTCAAACCACGCTCACTTATAAATTCAAGAATATTCGGCTGCTAAAGCTGGCTCTAACGCATCGTAGTTTCGCTTCTGACAACAACGAGCGTCTCGAATTTCTTGGCGATGCCTTGTTGGACCTGATCGTTGGTGAATCCCTGCTCAACCAGTATCCAAAAGCTGACGAGGGTGAACTCAGCCGCATGCGCTCGTCGATAGTCAATAAGTCTTCACTTGCAGGAATTGGCAGAGAATGGAATCTCGGTGAGTATGTTCTTTTGGGGGCAGGAGAGCTCAAAAGTGGTGGAAATTCCAGGGATTCGATCCTCGCCGATGCTGTTGAGGCGTTGGTTGCTGCCGTTTACCTTGACGGGGGTATAGTTGCTTGCCAGAGAATGGTTGACGCTTGGACGCTGGATTTGATTCGTAAGCCTGAGTCTAGCCAGGATAAAGATGCAAAAACCCTATTGCAAGAAAAGATGCAGGCGTCCGGCTACGATTTACCCATTTATAAAGTGGTTGCGATTGACGGCGATGCGCACGCCCAAAGTTTTCTGGTTGAGTGTTGGGTCGAGGGAGTAGAGCATGCTCACGAAGGTCGAGGTAGCAGTAAGAGGGCGGCAGAGCAGCAGGCAGCTTCGGAGGTGTTGAAGAGCCTCGAGGCAGTCCTGACCTCAGGCTTGCGAGGCAATTGACGGTGGCAAGCTATGGTTGAGACAGAGCAGGAACAGAAGCGGTGCGGCTATGTTGCGCTGATTGGTCGTCCAAATGTCGGTAAGTCGACGCTCCTAAACCATTTGCTGCGCCAGAAGATTAGCATCACCTCGCGTAAGCCCCAAACGACTCGTCATCGGATTCTTGGTATACTGAGCGACATCAATTCGCAATGCCTGTTCGTGGACACGCCTGGTTTCCACAGTCAGTATACTAAAGTATTAAATAAAGTGATGAACGATACGGTAATCAGCACTCTTCGAGATGTTGATATGGTGCTGTTCGTAATTGAACGCCTCATCTTTAATGAAGAGGATGAATTAATATTTCAGCAAGTGCAAAAGTGCACAGTGCCAGTGATCCTCGTGATCAATAAGATTGATCAGATACAGAATAAGAGACGTCTATTACCTCACATCGAGGCGCTGGCAAACAAGCATGAATTCAATGAGGTAGTCCCAGTTTCAGCGCTGGGTGGGCATAATCTTGAGCGTTTAGAGACACTTGTTAAAGGCGGCTTGCCGTTTGGCCCTTTTCTTTTTCCTGAAAGTCAGGTCACTGACCGAAGTTCTCGCTTTATGGCTGCTGAAATGATTCGCGAAAAAGTGACCCGACAATTAGGTGACGAGCTGCCGTATGAAGTCACTGTGGAAATCGAGCGGTTCAAGTTGGAAGGGGCGGTTACACACGTTCATGGTCTTATCCTCGTGGATAAACCCGGTCAGAAGAGAATCATGATTGGGAGTGATGGCGACCGTTTGAAGCAAATCGGTTCGGCCGCCAGAACGGACATGGAACTGGCGTTTGGCTGCAAGGTTATGCTCAATCTTTGGGTCAAAGTGAAAGGGGGTTGGGCTGATGATGAGCGTGCCCTGCAAAGCTTAGGGTATCTGGATTAGCGGCTATCAGGGGATATGAATTCCAGAATTACCCTGCAACCTGCCTTTGTGCTCCATCGTAGGCCCTTTCAGAATACCAGCTTGCTGGTTGATTTTTTCACGATTGACTTCGGCCTTGTCCGCGTTGTTGCTAAAGGAGCGCGACGCGAGAAATCCCGATACCGGGCTTTGCTGCAGTTGTTTCAACCCTTGCTTGTCTCGCTTAGCGGCAAAGGCGAAATAAAGACCCTGACTTCGGTTGAGAGCAACATATCTGCGATCCATCTAAAGGGCGAACGCTTGTTCAGTGGGTTGTACATTAATGAGCTTTTGTGTCGCTTGCTGCAGACCCAGGGAGAACATGCAGGTGTATATGAAAGCTATCGAGAAACACTCGTTGCTTTGCAGGGTGCAAGCGAGTTGGAGCCACTGTTGCGGCGCTTCGAAATGAATCTGCTGGCGGAACTGGGATATGCTATCAATCTTGACCGCGATTGCGAAACAGATATGCCTATTGTGCCAGACGCAGTCTACCGGTTCATTCCAAATCTGGGTTTTAAGGTCCTCAGCCTTTCAGGGGGCTCAGCGCCCGGCCCCGCCGAATTTAGAGGGACTGATCTAATCGCGCTCAGGGAAATGGACTTTGCAGATGAGCAAACCGTGCTGGCGGCGAAACAATTACTGCGGCTCGCTTTGGCAGAACATCTGGGAGACAAACCTATACACAGCAGGAGCTTGTTCTCCGTTTCGGGCTAGCGCCGCTTTGGCCAGCGGGATAATCAAGGTACACTTTCGCTTCTTGATCCGACGTCTTGGTTTTCATGCGCTATTTCTCTATCGACAATCTTATCGGTGGCACACCACTCGTGCGTCTGCTTAGAACTCCTGTGTCGAATAACAACACGATACTGCTTAAACTTGAAGGGAATAATCCTGCAGGCTCGGTAAAAGACCGTCCAGCATTGAACATGATTCTGCAAGCCGAACGCCGGGGAGAGATCACGCCCGGGGATCGGTTGATTGAAGCCACCAGTGGTAACACCGGAATAGCACTGGCGATGGTCGCCGCGGCGAAAGGATATCGTATGACGCTTGTCATGCCAGATAACCTGAGCGAGGAGCGAAAGGCTTCGATGCTTGCCTACGGAGCTGAATTGATACTAGTGGGCCCGACGGAAGGCATGGAGGGTGCTCGGGATCTTGCACTTGAGATGGAAATACAAGGTCAAGGGCGGGTCTTGGATCAGTTTTCAAACGTAGATAATCCCAACGCGCATTACGCCAACACTGGTCCTGAAATCTGGCGCGATACCCGCGGTAAAGTGACCCATTTTGTGTGTTCTATGGGAACCACAGGCACTATTATGGGGGTTTCGCGCTACCTGAAGGAACAAAACCCTGAAGTGCAAATCGTTGGCTTGCAGCCAAAAGACGGCAGCCAGATTCCTGGCATCAGGCGATGGCCTGAGGCCTATCTTCCCAGTATCTTTGATAGGGATCTGGTCGATTGCATTGTCGATATCGATCAAACCGATGCTGAAAAGACCATGCGTGCGATGGCTGAAAATGAAGGCATCTTTTGCGGTGTTTCTTCGGGCGGCTCAGTGTTCGGAGCTCTGCAATTGGCGACGAGGGTTGAGCAAGCGGTAATTGTTGCAATTGTTTGTGATCGTGGAGATCGCTATCTGTCCACTGGAGTTTTTTCTGATTGTGAGTCAACGTAGATCCCGCCGCAGAAAACTCCCGGTAGAGCCGATTGAGGTGAATGTTGAATCGCTCAGCCATGAGGGAAGAGGCGTTGCTCGCATTGATGGCAAAGTGGTTTTCGTAGAAGGTGCTCTTGCGAATGAAACAGTGCTGGCCAGATACACCCAATCGCGTTC
>DORE01000265.1 GCA_003514305.1 Gammaproteobacteria bacterium
CTTGGGTGTAGCGGCTGGCTTTTCCGAGCACCAGACTGACCTCGCCAACCCAGGAAGCTGGCTGAGCAACAGACCCAGCGGCGAATGAGATCGCGAGAAACGCCATCAGCAATCGGGCTGTGGACCTCCAAAAGACAAGACCACACGGTAATATGAGAACGCTTGGGCTGAAGAGCATCGCTTGAATCATCAGTTGTTTGCAGAGACTGGATCAGCTCCCACGGCTAGCGGAGTCTGACCATTTTGCCAACTCCAAGGATAAGCTGATTGTTAAACGGCTCAGGTGATTTCGATCACACCAAGCCTGTATTTCTAATTTTACCATGAAGCATGAGGTACTTATAATGTATCTCCGCCCAGAATTGGCCGATCGCCATTCTGGTTCAGCCGCAAGCAAACGTGCCCGGGGCGCTCTCTGAGAGTCAGCATCACGTTTACGGAGCCGATACACTCTCATGGAGGTCACCCCTGAACTGCTGAGCGCATTTCCCCTTCTGAAACCGCTTCCAAAAGCAGTGCTGACCGATCTTGCCAAGTGTAGCTCGATGAGAAAATTCTCTCGTCGAGGTATCGTGCTCGAGGCTGGCGAGGCAGAGCGCTCAACGTGCTTTTTATTTGAAGGGCGCCTGCAAGGCGTAGATTTTACCATAGACGGCAGGGAAGTGGGGCTCTACTTCGTCGAGCCCAGTGACTTCTGCGGCGAACTTGCATTATTCGATGCGAAACCGCAATCAGAGTTTGTAATCGCCCTGACTGCGGCGGTGGTCGTTTTTGTCCCGGTAAAAGAGCTGCAGCAAGTAATGTTGAAAACGCCGGCCATTATGGGTGTTGTAGGGAACAAACTCGCCAGCCGCATCAGGCAAATGACCTTTCAGCGCTCGTTGCTGGGCCTACCAAGCATTGGACAGCGAGTGTGCTGTCAGCTGTGGCATTTGATCCCCGAAGGAGAAAAACAGAAATTCAGCGGACTCAAAGCCAGCAGTGATGAGAATCATGAAACTAATCCAGAGACAGACAGCAAAGAAACAGTAATCAACAACCCGCCAACGCACATGGAAATCGCCATCATGGTTAACGTCAGCCGCGAGACAGTCACGCGGGTATTTCAGAGTTTGCAAAATCGGCAGATAGTAAGACGTGACGGACCAGCTAAGCTGATTGTCAACAAGCTGGATACCCTGCAGAAATTTGCGGAGGGTACGGAGGAGCTCTGAAACTCCGAGAAACCGGTTGCACTGTGGACCCACCGGAATCGGAAGGCAATCGCACTCGCTCGAACAATTTTTAGTCAACTCTGCGGCAGATAGATCAAGCAGGGCCTGAGGCGACAAAGTCGGACATGCTGTCAGATGCAGTTGCTACAATTACGGGCCATCAAACTCTAGCGCCCGAAAGCAGCTGAAGGTTCCTGAGCACAAATGACTTGCGAAACACGTTGAAAACGGCGAAAAAGGACCCACTTATTGAGCAGCCGGTAGATAAAAGCAATTAATCAAACGACACTTAAATTATGACCAACAACAGCCCGACCAGTCGCGAGCTGAATCAAACACTCGACGCCTGCAAGCAGTATTTTATCTACGCGGGAGTGTTCAGCGCCGCAGTAAACATCCTGATGCTGACCCCGATTATTTACATGTTAACGGTCTACGATCGAGTCGTCGCAAGCGGCAGCCTATCAACGTTAGCGATGCTCACCATACTGATGGTGTTCTTGCTGATGGCCGTGGGTGGCTTTGAGTGGGTCCGCTCAATGATTCTTATCAGCGCAAGCAGTCGTATAGAAAACCTTTTGCGCAAGAGGGTTTCTGATGCCACGTTCAAGCGTTCACTGCTGTCTGGAGGTATAGTGACGAACGCGCAACCACTTGCTGACCTTGCAGCCCTGAGGCAATTCCTGACAGGTAACGGTCTGTTCGCTTTCTTCGACGCCCCATGGTTCCCCATTTATATCGGTGTCATGTTTATGTTTCACCCTTGGTTTGGCGTTGCTGGCATTCTCAGCGGAATAGTGATGGTGGGACTGGCCTACGCCAATGAAACATCAACCAACAGCTTGCTCAAAGAAGCTAACCTAGAATCTAATAAAGCATCGAATCGCTTTCAGGGTAGCTTACGAAACGCCGAGGTCGTCGCGGCCATGGGGATGTCAGCAGACATCACGAGACGCCAAGATGTGCTGTTCGACAGCGTTCTTAATAAGCAGGTAGCTGCCAGCAAAAAGGCCGGCATGCTGAGCGGCTTATCCAAGTCCTTCAGACTAATAGTACAATCGCTGCTTCTGGGGCTAGGCGCATATTTGACACTCAATCAGCAAATTTCGCCGGGCATGATGATCGCAGGCTCACTGCTGCTTGGTAGAGCACTTGCTCCTATTGACATGCTAGTGGGAACCTGGAAGGGATTTTCACTAGCCCGCGCGCAGTACGCTCGCCTACAGGAATTGCTTGAGAATATCCCAGCTGACTCCAACACCATGAGCTTACCGGCACCGCAAGGTGCGTTAAAAGTAGAGCAGGTTTCCGTCGCTCCTCCAAGTTCGCAAGCGCTTGTAGTGCGTGGTGTGACATTTGAGCTGGCGCCCGGAGAGGCTCTTGGAATGGTGGGACCTAGCGCTTCGGGTAAATCGACGCTGGCGCGCGCCTTGATGGGCATCTGGCCGAGCCACACTGGCAAAGTAAGGATAGATGGGGCTGATATCTCTGCGTGGAACCGAGAAGAGCTCGGACCGCATTTAGGCTATCTGCCGCAGGATATTGAGTTGTTTGACGGCACGATAGCCGACAACATATCTCGCTTCTCCGATGCTGAACCGGGAACAATCGTTGCCGCCGCAAAGCTGGCAGGTGTTCATGAAATGATCCTGCACTTGCCCAAGGGGTACGACACCGTCATGGGGGGCGCTGGAGGCATGCTTTCCGGCGGCCAACGCCAGCGTATAGGCCTTGCCCGTGCAGTTTTTGGCAATCCAAAGCTGCTTGTACTGGATGAGCCCAATTCCAATCTTGATGATCGGGGCGAAAAGGAACTGGTTGAGGCACTGCGTCGCATAAAATCGCAGGGCTGTACCATTGTGGTAATCACCCACCGCACCATGGTCCTTCAATGCGTGGACAAAATTCTGGTCATGAAAGAAGGCGCAGCTGTCAGTTTTGGACCAAAGGATCAAGTGCTCTCAAGCCTAATGGCGCCAGCCGATATACCTAAGTCTGCCGCTAACTAACTTTAAGAAAAAGACATAATGACAAGTAAAACAGGAAAAGCCGTTTCGCCAGTACCTGACGACAATCTCGTTACCAGCATGGAGGGCCCAAAAAGAATCGGCATGACACTGATATTTTTAGTTTTTGTGGTGTTCGGCGGCTGGGCTGTTATTGCGCCTCTTAATGGAGCAGCCTTCGCGCCGGGAACGGTGACAGTTAAATCCTATAAAAAAGTCGTACAACATCTTGAGGGCGGTATCGTTGCTGACATTCTAACTCGCGATGGCGATTTAGTAGAGCAAGGTCAGCCACTTTTGATTCTTGATGACACTCAGTCGACAGCCTCACTCGAAATAGCCAATACGCAATACACCGCTCTTCGGGCCAAGGAAGCACGACTGATCGCAGAACGTGACGGGTTGGAACGAGTGACATATCCTGGGGGTTTCAGTACGCAAAATGCCAGAGCTCAACGGGAAGTAAATGCACAAAATGAAATCTTTGCAGCTCGCAAGGCGGCCAATGAAGGCAGAGAAGAGATTCTGGGGCGGCGAGTCGACCAGCTGCAAAATCAGGTTGTTGGGATGCGGGCGCTGCGCAGCAGCAAACAACAGCTTGCCACTTCCTACGAAGATGAGCTGCGAGATACTCAGGCACTTCTGGCACAGGGCTTTTCGGAGAAAACCCGACTCAGACAGGCTGAGCGTAACTTTGCATCGTTCTCTGGTGAAGCCGCGGAGCTGACTGCTAATATCGCCGCTACCGAAGTTCGAATTGGTGAAGCTAGGCTCCAAATTCTGCAACAGGACAGCGATTTTCAAAACGAAGTAGTGACCGAACTCGGCGAAGTGCAAACCACCCTTCAAGACGTGCGAGAGAGAGTGACTGCCCTTGAGGATCTAGTGCATCGAACAACCGTAGTAGCACCTGACACGGGCGTGGTTAACGGCATGCAGATTCATACGATAGGCGGTGTCATTGGGCCTGGGTCTCCCATAGCCGAAATCGTACCCGAGAGCGATGAGCTTATAATAGAAGCATCTGTGAACACCATTGACATCGATCGTGTTTCAGAAGGTCAGGAGGCTCGGATAAGGTTTTCAACTTTTGGCAGCTCAGCGCCCACAATATTTGGTCAGGTAATTTCCCTTTCTGCCGATGCGAGGCAAAACGACGCGACGGGAATTCCTTTTTACTTGGCGAGGGTTGAAGTATATCCGGACGGTATGGAGGAATTAGGCGACCTGGCATTGATGCCGGGAATGCCAGCCGAAGTGTTCATTAACACCGGAGCGAGAACCTTTATTCAATATCTTTTCAAACCTTTGTCAAATGCCGTTGCCCGCAGCTTCAACGAAGACTGAGCGGAAAACGTTCTCATGAAAATGCTTCCTTTATTGCCCGCATTCGTCACCGGACTAATCGCATGGGGCCAAGGCATTGCATATGCCGCTGAAAGCGAACCCGCTCTTGGTCAGCTCGCCGCAGGAGAAACGCTCGAGGATTTCTTCGGCGCAGCCATCACGTTCAGTCCGTCACTGAGAATCGCCGAAGAGAATTTAAATATAGGGCGCGCTCGCGAGCGTCAGGCAGAAGGTCAACTGCATCCGCAGATCAACGCAAGCGCCAACCTTTCGAACAATTCACGTAATTCTTTCAGCCAGTTCGGAACTCCGATCTCCGAGGATTTCGACGGCGAGAGGTTTTCCGTTTCCCTCCAGCAGACACTGTTCAATTGGCAATCTTTTGCTGCCCGCCGGCGCGCAACCCAGATCGAGAATCAGCGGGAAGCGGAATACTACTATGAGCTATCCAGGTTGCTGACCGACGTAGCTGAAAGATATCTCAACGTGCTTTTCGCGCAGGATTCACTCACCTCGGTAGCCGCCGAGGTCGATGCCGTCAGCAACCAGCTTAACCAGATTCAGAGTCTGTTCGACCTCCAGCTCGCTCAGATCACCGACTTGCGACAAGCTGAAGCTAGTCTGACCGCCGTGCAGGCCGAACAGCTCAGACTGCAAGTGGACTTGGCCATCGCTCAAGAGCGACTGCGAGCTATTACCGGGATCGAGTCAGGCGAGCTACACATACTGCGCGAGGATACCGCACTGCCCGAGGCCGGGAACAACATGCAGTTCTGGATCGACATCGCTGAAAGCAACAATCAACAGATACGTGCTCGACGCTACGCGCTTGGAGCAGCGGAAGAGGGAATATCCGAGACCAAAGGCGCCTACATGCCAAGGGTCAACTTCTTCGCTACTCGTCAGGAATCCAACGTGGGATTCGACAATCGGTTTCTTGGGGACACGGACAACACCTTCATAGGAGTTGACGTCACCATTCCGATTTACGCCGGTGGCGCAAACCGGGCCCGCGAGAGTGAGGCGCGCGCCCAGCGGAACATTGCCGAAAGCGAACTTAGACAAACAGAGCTAGAAGCGAACGCCGCCGTGCGTTCCGCCTACCTGCAGGTACAGTCCAGTAGCCTGCTCACCGAAGCTGCCGAGCGTTTGGTTGAATCTACTCGTCTTTCATCGGAAGCCGCTCAGGAAGGCTTTGAGCTGGGCGCGGTCACCAATGTCGATGTGCTCAATGCCTTGCGCGATCAGTTTCAAGCGGAACGAGATTTGCAGAGGGCCCGATATGAGCAAATCAACTATTTATTGCTGCTGAAGCGCGAAGCCGGCACACTCAATGCTGGCGATATGCTGGAAGTCAGCCGCCTAATGGAAGCACCCCAGGACTGACCCAGTTTCGGCCCCCGCTCGGAAGACGCTCGATGCCATGTCCGAATTTTCATTCCGCAGCGTCTGGATCCATCTGATGAATTACGCAAAGAGCGACACGGCGTTCACTGGTGCAGATTAATCATATGATGAGTCATCTCTCTTAGCGGAAAGCCCAGATCCTTTTCGCGATACTGACAGAAGCCTTTCGCATAACCCACCTCCGGCGCTAGTTCCAGGGTCCGGGCGGAAGCTCAACGGGCGAAAAGGGCAGTAGGATGTTCTCGGGGCTCAGCGGCACCATATTCTGACTCAACTTTAGGGCACTGAGTGAAAATACTCAGTGCCCTGGGTTTTAGCCTTTCTGCGACAGTTCATGGTTAAATACGTCTAAAATAATCCACCAGAAAATCCCGCGCTGGCCGGTAGTAAGCGGCACGATCAAGAGTTCTTGAACAAATAATGTTTTTCACACTGCTGCGCCAATGGCTGCTCACGCCCGTGACACACTTCCGGTTGGTTCACAACTTTATCCGGCAGGATTTCTTTGGGCAGTTTACTGCCTCCATCGGTGGCTGGCTCTGGCTGTTCCTGACACCCATAGTCCACATCGCCATTTACGCTTTCGTGTTCAGCTACATCTTCCAAGTGCGCGCACCGGCAGAGTTCGGGCAGACCCGCTTCGTGGTGTTCATGATGATCGGCTATCTTCCCTGGTTTGCATTTGCCGAGGCCTTGAGCAAATCTACCGGTTTGCTGCAAGAGAAGGCGCCACTAATTACCAAGGTGATGTTTCCAGTGCAGGTACTGCCGGTCGTAGGAACGATGGTGCCCTACCTGACCCACGCCATCGGCTTCAGCCTCCTGCTAATTTACCTCGCCACACAGGGGCTGTTTTCGGCAGCCTGGCTGCTGATCCCGGTGATTTTTACACTGCAGTTTTTGTTTACCATGGGACTCGTGACCGTGCTGTCCGCCTTGTGTGTTTTTTTACGGGATCTACAGCAAATCGTACTGTTAAGCGTCACCATCTGGTTTTTTCTCACACCCATCATTTATCCCATCTCCATGATCCAGGACGAGGGTGTCAGGGATCTGTTTCTACTAAACCCCATGCATAGCTTCATCAACCTGTACAGGGAGATGGTGCTGCTCGGTGAAGTAAGCTTGACTCATCTGTCGATCATCGTGCCCACCTCACTGGTCAGCTACTGCATCGGTGGCTGGCTTTTCATGCGCATCAAGCATGCCTTTGGGGATGTGCTATAAATGAATACACCCCGTATTACCGTCAACAATCTGCACAAGGACTTCAAAATCTACGACAGCCCGCAGGACCGGCTGTGGGAGATTATCCTGCGTAGGCAGCGCCATAAGCTTTACCATGTACTTTCAGACATTTCCTTTGCGCTACCGGATGGCAAAAGCCTTGGCATTATCGGGAACAACGGAGCCGGCAAATCCACCCTGCTAAAACTTCTTGTAGGCACGCTGCAGCCGAGCAGCGGCACGATGCAGATGACGGGTCAGGTGGCTGCGCTGCTTGAGCTAGGCGCCGGCTTTCATCCAGAGTTTACCGGCCGCCGCAACATCTATCTGAACGCCGCGCTACTGGGAGTGCCTGACGAAAACATCGCCAAGCTGGAGCAAGATATTATCAAATTCTCCGAGCTGGAATATTTTATTGACCGTCCAGTCAAAACTTACTCATCGGGAATGTACGTGCGGTTAGCGTTCTCAATTGCGACCATGGTTAACCCCGATATTCTGGTAATCGATGAAGCCCTATCAGTTGGCGACATGGCATTTCAGAGAAAATGCGTGGAGCGTATGAATCAGTTTCGCGCCGAACAGAAAACCATGGTGTTCTGCAGTCACTCCATGTTCCACATTCAGGAGCTATGCGACACCGCCATCTGGATCGATAACGGCAAGATCAGGGAGATGGGCGACAGCGACAAGGTAGTGGGTCACTACGAGGACTTCTGCAATAACAAGAAGTCCTACAACACCATCCGCGACGACCTGCCAAAGGAACTGGAGCAGACAGAACAGAAAGAAGGCAGTACGATACAAGACTGCCGGATCAATTGGCTTTCTGTAAAAGACGTAGACGGCAATACGCTCGAGGAATTTGAAGCGCTGGCTGATGTGGTCCTGGAGATGGAAGTCGAAGTGCTGAACGACGTCGAACAGGCGACATTTGGCATTGCCCTTATGAAGTCAGCCGAAGAGCCTGTCGCTTCATTTTTCACCACCGATATCGAGGGACTGGAAAAAGGACCTTTTCACAAAGGCGATAAGCTCAACGTATCACTGTTGGTAAAGAATTTCGCCATGCGGGTCGGCGAATTCTATGTCCTGGCTGGATTGGCAGATGAAACCGGGTTGCTATGGTACGAAACCAAATTCAGCAAGCAGCTACCGGTCAAAGCTAACAAGGGTGTCGGACCCATTGCCATGGCGGCGGACTGGCAGGTCTCGAGGCAGAACTGACCATCCACCACTCAAACCAACCACCACCTAAGGACAAGCGTCCTACTGCAAATCAAACAAATAATTTTCTGGATACACCCGTGGCGGCGCTGTATCCGGCAAATAGCCGTAAGGATTTACCTTATACAAACGGGGAAGTGAAGTGTGGGCGCGAGCCTCGACGACCTCCATGTAGGCCTGCGTGACCGGGTCTGGATTGAGAAACTCCTCTACGCCCTCGAGAGCCAGATGCTGCGATTCGCTCAAGGCTGCTTCAGGATAAACATACACCGAGTATATCTGAGATGTGTTGGTGCCAATCCAAGCGGAGAGCTCCTGCAGGTTTTCAAACGGAACAATTTCAGCTATTTCAGCGCGGTTGTTGATGTCCTCTTGTTCACGAAAAGCTAGTATGTTTTCAATAAGCTCTTCATCCAGTCCTGGAAGCAACGCCATAGCCTCTCGGGTAGCCAAGTTGAGGTTGACGGTTCGATTGTTACCGTAGATCGTGAACGCCGCCTCCAGATTCACACCTTCCAGCAGCTTAGCAAAACCTCTTATATGGAGGATCTCATCAACGGTATCCAGCTCAGGGTTATTCCGGGGAGTATAGCCAGGCTCTAAAGATTGGTAGTAGCCCTCTTCAGCGCCGTTAAGCCCCTCAAGGTTATTCAAATCTGTCCAGTCCGTCCAAGCGCTCAGCAAATCCTGAACCTGTTCTGGGTCGGCGTCCAGACCGCCCAAACGTTTTTCGATCAGCATTTGCATGTTGCGGCGCGGTATGCGGTTTAGGTTAATCTTGCCAGCATGGTCATAAATGCGCACCACCATCTCGTCGGCCTGAGGATAATACAGAGACAGAGGCTGTCCGTTAAAGCGATAGCGTGGATTTCTGGCTTCGCCCTCTTCTGTAAGCTCCACCTCTTGGTCAATCGGAGGAGCCATCAATTCGAGCATAAGCTCCATTTCGGCCTGATGAACCGTACCCATGACCGCTGCCCAGTGAGTGCTGACATACTGATTGTTTGTGACGGTCTGAGCAGAGAGTCGCACCTTACTAGCCATGGCGGTCACGAGTACAGTTAGCAACACTGAAATCCATAACACGATAATGAGAACTGACCCCTTTTGGCTGTGAGCGAGGACCGCGCGGCTTCCAATCATAAGGCACGTCGCTCCACCGTATTGGGCTGAATGCTGCGATGTTGGTTGTTGCGAATGCGCGCAACAACCTCCAGCACCTCGACATCCTTATCCAACTCACCGCCTAACTCCGGCTCAAAGCGCGCGTACACAGCGAGCGGTAAGCTGAGTAACTCTCCTCCATCCCACTCGGGGTTCCACACGCGCATATCTCCAAGATCTTCATAGAGATAGCTGAAAGAAACCGAATAATTCGGGTAGATCAGTGTCGGTGCAACCTCCTGCAGGCGCAGACTGGGATCATCGCTAAATGCCGGAGCAAGCGCCAGATACACCCCTTCATCTTCTACGTTAAACAATTCCCACGCTGTCAGCCCAGGCGTCCGCTGAGGCGAAACCGTTGACACCCAAGCCAGAGAATCAGATTTCCCAACAAAGAATAGCTGGCGCGAGAGGGTTTCCTTATTAGTGTAACTGTGGGGGAACGCTCCATGCAGCGCGCGATCA
>DORE01000149.1:0-5685 GCA_003514305.1 Gammaproteobacteria bacterium
GCGGTAGTGACCAGCTCCGGGCAGGAATTTGTCGATCTGAACACCATACCTCTTGTTATGACCGAGCGAGTTGAAGTCCTGACGGACGGTGGCTCAGCCCTCTATGGTTCAGACGCGGTGGCTGGTGTTGTAAACGTGATCATGCGCACCGATTTTGAAGGCCTTGAGCTGTTTGCTGACACGCAGGGCATTCAGGAATCTGGAGGAACATATGAGCAGACCTTCAGCGGCATCTGGGGAACGAGCTTCAACGATGGCGACACGCGACTCGTGCTATCAGCTGAGCAGTTTGAGCGCGACCCAGTGGGCCTGTCAGATGCTCAATACTTCGACCCAACACGTGTAATAAGCAATGGAGCAGTTGGTTCTTTTAGGGTAACAAGCCCGCTTGGTGGTGGCTTCAACCCGGCTTTTATCGATCCTGCATTATCACAGCAGCAGACAATCGAACGAATGGGGCTAGGTGAATCTGTCTCTGGAACTCGTGGTTTGGTTTTTGCCGACCCTCTTTGTCAAAGTCTTTCGGGAGATCTTGGGCCATTCTACCAAGATAATCGCTTTACTGGCGTTGGCCGAAGAAATGGATACTGCTACGAGGACAACACGGCAAATCAGTTCATTGCAATTGGCCAAGAACGCACAAGTGCGGCGATGAGCTTTGAGCACACGTTCAGTGAAAACGCAGAATTCTACTCATTCTTTACTTACTCTGACCTTGAGACTGTCCGTGAGTGGGACGGAATCTCATTTTCGAGAACAGCCCACTTGGTGCACGCACCGAGCACTTTGGGAGCGTTATCTACGTTCGTCGGCAATCCTCCGGTCTTGGCTCCTGCAGCTAACAATCCGCACCTGGCATCCAACGGAGGATTTGGTCAAGGTTACTACGGTGGCGGTGTCCAGACCGGCTGGCCTCGTTCAACTGAAGACATAGTGACGACCAACACAACGTCCGGCGCACAAATGGGGCTGCGGGGTGAACTCGATGGCATGGGCTTCAACGACACGCCTTTAAGCTACGATGTTAGCTTAGCTTGGAGTGACTCCAGCATCGAGCAGAACTATGCAACTCTCATACGTGACCGCACGGAAATGGCTCTGTACGGCCTGGGTGGTCCAAACTGCACACCGAATGGAACGCCTAACTTACACTTCGAGGCAATTCCTTCATTCGGAGGTCTAACCGCACTTTTCGATACTGTCTTTCCAGGCTATGTGCTGAACACCAGGGAGAGCACCTCGTATGCCTTGACGTCTACCAACCATGGTCAGGACGGTTGTCAATTCTTCAATCCGTATCTGACTGCTTTGGCGAACCCAGAGCTTGCTAATTCGCAAGAGCTTACTGATTGGATGGTCGGGAGGATGAACCGAGCAGATAAGCGAAACCAGCTGTTAGTATTCGATGCCGTTGTATCAGGCGAAATGTTTGAAATGACCGGCGGTACCGCTCAATTCGCAGCTGGCATACAGAGGCGGGAAAGAGAAGCTTCTGGCATTGCGCCTGAGATAAATCTCCCAGGCCTTTCCGTAATCAAGGGTTACGAGCCGGGATTATTTGGTGCCCCAAATCAGTTTGAGGATGGAGTTACAAACAACCTCGAGTGCGCGAGCTGCATCTTCAACTTTGATGATTCTCGTTCCGTCAATGCAGCATTCGTCGAACTGTCATTACCATTCGCAGAGAACGTAGAAACTCAGGTTGCTCTGCGTTGGGAGGACTACGGGGGCAAGATCGGAGCTGACTTATCGCCTAAAGTAGCGCTGAGCTGGAGGCCTATCGATGACTTACTGCTACGTGGTTCGTACTCGCAGTCTTTTCGGGCACCAAATATCGGCGTCGTAAATCAGGCTTTCGAGGCATTCAGCACTAACGTTCAGGATCCTCTTCGTAACCAGAGTGTTCGAGCCGGCTTATTGCCAGCGATAGATGCAAACGCTATTCAAAACAGCTCCTATACTTCTGGGTCACCAAACCCCAACCTGGGGAATGAGACCGCTGACACTTATAACTTAGGCTTGCAGTGGACTCCAAGCGGCTCTCTCGAGGGAGTCAGCATTGGTGCGGACGTATGGCGATTTGAGGTAAGTAATCGAGTCTTGCCACTGATCCCAAGGGCAGCGCTAAACCCTGAAATTGCCAAGTTTAATTCAGTAGTAGGAGATACGTCCAACTACATCCTAAATGACTCTCAGCCTCTGGACGCGAGGGGTCCAGACGGCAATGTTATTGCCTGTGATCCTAGTGCTCTCGCGGCGCAGTTCGGTATCGACTCCGAGCAGCGTTTGAACTGCGTAGTTAACCCTGCAGCTTACACGACTCCTGGAATACAGCGTTCATTGAACGATGTAAATGCCGGTCTCACCACAATTGTGTTACCTGCTGTTAACGCGGGTAACATCGAAGTTCAGGGTATTGACTTGAGCCTTGGATATCGCTGGAGCACTGACTACGGTAACTTCAGATTAGCAGGTGACTATACGCACATCGATGAATATCTTGTGAAGGACGTACCTGGACTAGAGCTTGGTCTTCAAGAGACTGGAAGATTCGATGCTGCGGGTGCCGATGGTGAGCAAAATATCGTACGTGAAGTCCCAGACAATCGGGCGAATATATCCTTAAGTTGGAATAAGGATAACCACCGCCTGACGATATTCAATCGCCACACTGGCTCCTTCGAGGTGTTGGGTCACGCTGACTACCTAGCAAACCCTAATACCCCTCAGATCTCGAAAGACTATGCTCGAGGCAAGGTGGACAGCTACAACTCTTGGGACGTTCAGTATGTCTACACACACGACTGGGCCAACAGCGGCATGGGCTCCTCTACCTTCACGTTGGGTGTAATCGACGCCACGGATGCAGATATTCCTTTGTACCGACGTCAGTCTTTCAACGCTTCAGTCTTCGACGCTAGGGGTCGACGCTGGTACGCAAGGCTGCTCTGGCAGTTCTAAGCGAAACCACTGGTTCGACCAAAACGGCGGTGACTAATCACCGCCGTTTTTTTATCCGTCTAAAATGTTACAGGTCATCACAACACATGCCTCAAATCACGGTATACACCAGACAACTCTGCGGGTTTTGTACCGCGGCCATCCGTGCGCTGAACGAAGAAGGTTATACAATTGAGAAGATCGAAGCAGATGATAACCCTTGCTTGCGCACTGAGCTGGTCGAACGCTCGGGTCAGTCTACCCTTCCGCAGATATTTGTCGGAGATCAGTCGGTCGGCGGCTATCAGGAACTGTCCATCGCGATGGCGGACGGAAGCTTCGCAAAACTGCTCGAGGCAAACTAGGCATTTTAGGCGTCAAGCGACATTCGCATCAGATAGTGCGCCACCATCAGGTCGAGGTGAGCTCCGCCACCATTTTTAAAAACGGTGATTTGATCCGCGCTTCTCGGCTGTGCGGCTGCTCGAAGACTTCCAGCGATCAAGTCATACAAGTCGCCCAGAACACCGCCAGGCAGAATAGCTCCGCTCGCAAGGGGAATGGCCAATTCACCGTTGTAGCCTACGGTGGTGTCGCGACTATCGACATACAGAGCACCACGCTGCAGCGTAATGTCGTCAGCTTCACGCATTCTGACCGTGTAGGCCCCTACCAGATCAACATGAGCTCCAGCCTTTAGCCAGCCACCCTGCAACACTGGCGTTTCTGAAGTGGTAGCCGTGGCCACAATATCGCCAAGCGGAACTATTTCAGGCGGATCCGTGGATGCCTGCAGGGCAAAGGTGACACGTTCTTCGTCAGCCGCCACGATTTGCATCAAACATTCCGCCGACTGAATTCGTCGGACGCAAAGAGTCACTTTCTCTATTGAAGGAAACAGCGCCGTATAGGCTTGAATCAATGAACGGGCCACTTGGCCTGCTCCAATGATAACCAGATGGGCTGGCTCTGGTGGACCCAGCAATCTAGCACCCAAAACGCTGTCTGCTGCGGTTTTCCAGTAAGTCAGTAATTCACTGTCAACTATCGCACTAGCTTGCCCTGTGCATTCGTCGAAGACTGTGCAAATGCCCTGCACACTGGGCAAGGACTGCTTGCAGGCGGGATTATTTGGAAAAACTGTAACACTTTTTACGGCATAACCCAGTCCATCAATCCGAGCAGAACGATTTAGCAGCCGATTCCGACCATGCTCCAGAACCGTATCGGTCACTTCAGCCCGCGGTAATCGATGACCAGCCATAAGAGCATCAATCACTCCCTGCCAGGAGAGATTATCCAGTCGAGAACGACTGTCGATATATCGCGGTTGCAGCATCACTCCTCCGATTTTATTCGATACGTCACGATCTCAAAAAAACCTGCAAAGTAATGGCATTGAATATGCGAGCTTCTCACTAAGCCCTGCTCGGCGGCTTGTCCTTCTTTGGCATGGGGTAAGCCGCTTTGCTGAAGACAGCTATTCAAATTAGGCTTAGGCCGCTGCCCTTGCCAGCATGGCTTCGCTAATGCTTCGGTCGAGGGCCCTTAGGTCTTTACTAAGCAGGAAGAAAACGATCGTGATCGAGATAAGTAACACAGAAGCACCCAGAATCGCGCTAACTGCACCGAAGGTGTCAGCCATGATTGCCATGGGAAACACACCGATTGGAGTCAGCCCGAATGACAGCATCATAAAGCTGCTCATCCTGCCTCGCATCCTGTCCTCGACCAGCAACTGGATCGCCGCATTGTTAACTGTTTGGCTGGCGTTGGCAAAAACATTAGCTGCCAACAACGGCAATAGAGCGACCGCGAAAACAGGCGTAAGTACAAACACCGCCAGACAGATCCCGAACGCAATCGTGCTGCCCAGCATCAATTTCATTCGCCCGGCGTCATCGCCTCGCTTTACTACCCACAGGGCTCCAACGACACCGCCCACTCCCCCAGTGGCCATCAGTGTGCCCACTCCGCTCTCACCGACGTTCCAGGTCTGTTCCGCCAACATGACGAGGATGTTTTGAAACGGCATGGCAAGAAACATCGGCAACAGGCCGAATAGCAGGCAGACCAGCACCGGTCGATTTGCGCGGATATAGCTGAACCCCTGTGCGATGTCTTCGAGCAGGGGTTTTTTCTCGGCACCGGACTCGTCAGAACGACTGCGATCTACTCCAAGCATGCAGAATATAGCCAGACTGTATAAAGCGATCGACAAGTAATACGCCGCATTATAAGAAAGTTGAGCCACGATCAGTCCCATGGCGGCAGGGCCGAGGATGCGGTTGAGGTTCATAGCTCCGCTTTGAAACCCCATCGCGCTCTGAAGACGCTGCGGCCCGACTACCTTCATAGTAATGGCAATGCGCGCCGGCATGATGAAAGGAAAGGCGCAGCCAGCAACAAAGGCGGTGCACAGCATGTGCCAGAACTGCAGCTCGCCAAGCACCAGCAAAGTTAGAATGAAGATTTCATTCGATGTAATCAGGGCCTGTCCGACTATGACCAACTGGCGGCGCTCGACCCGATCGGTTATTGCACCACCAAGAAGTGATGCAAGGATTAGAGGAACCGCGACCACCAGATTTATATAGGCTAGAGAGGTCGCCTCGCCGGTGAGTTCCCATGCCAGCAGGGTTCGCGTCAGCATCTGGCCTTGCATAGCAAAAAAGAAAGCTACATTACCAAAGAACAGCCAGCGAAACTGGATAACCGCAAAAACGTCAAAGGTGCCCGGTTTTT
>DORE01000149.1:6048-6425 GCA_003514305.1 Gammaproteobacteria bacterium
GCGCGGAGTATAGCCTAATTTCCTACCGAGTGATCCCATGACGTGAGGGAGGGGCAGCGCTTCTGGCGCTGCAGTCAGTCCTATGGCCAGCTTTCTCGCCAGCACCTGAACATCAAGAAGATTTCGACAATTTGCCACGGCTTGTTCGCAGCCAGTCAATCCGCGTCGCTTGCGTACATGAAAGTATAACCGTATTCCTGAGCTCTGGTGGCCCCGAGCACACCCGCAGCGACAATATGACTATTCGGAACCGCATTAGCCACCAACTCCTGGTAAACCTCATCCGACTGACGCCCAGCGGCACGCGCAATCATGCCCGCCATACTGAGCGTCGACAGGTTGCAAACAGCGAAATGAATACCACGATTCGAAAGGTT
>DORE01000149.1:6825-8959 GCA_003514305.1 Gammaproteobacteria bacterium
GGATTCGTGTGCGGCCGACGAAGACATCGCTGTATTTCGCCCACATTGAATCATTGAAACCGTAAGGAGCGGAGGCGTGACGGAAGCAAACGATCATTCCATAGTCATCGTCGCTGCCCCCGTAGCCCATCGCATGAGCACGCATGATATTGGAGGCAAAGTTGACTGCAGCAATTCCGCCCTGACCTGTGGAAGAGTCGATGAACGCGCGGTGGCTGATTCCCAACTCGCCCATCCAGCTGTCTTCAGTGTGCCGCTGTGGCGTGAAGCTAGAGCCGTTACTGGTCTTGGCCTGCGCCGAGGCAACCATCGAGGCACCGGTCGCAGCTAGGCCTGCTCCGGCAAGAAATTTTCGTCGTTTAATTGGGTTATTCTTCCTCATCTGTGCTTTTCCCTACTGTATTACTGGCCTTCCGTTTTAATATCCAGTTCGTTCCTAGCCCGGACAGTTGAGTATCCTGTATGGGCTCCGTTCCGACGAAACAGGCTCCTATAGAATGAGGTCACATGTCCTGCTCCAGGAGCCGGGTCTTCCGCTTACCCCTGATCCCGGAGCATACGACGTAGAATCTTCCCTGAAGCGGATTTCGGGATTTCGTCGACAAATTCGAGAATGCGAATCTGCTTGTAGGTTGCTACCTGATCTGCCACGAACTGCTGAATGTCTCCTGCAGTCGCATTCTCACCGGCCTTCAATGCTACAAAGGCTTTTGGTAATTCGCCGGCCTCATCGTCCGGAATTCCAATAACCGCTGCGTCAGCTACGGCCGGGTGGGTCACCAGCAGTGCTTCAAGCTCGGCAGGAGGCACCTGAAATCCTTTGTATTTTATAAGCTCTTTAAGGCGATCAACAATCGTGAAATGTCCGTCTTCATCGACGTGACCAATGTCCCCAGTGTGCAACCAGCCCTCTTCGTCAATAGTTTCTTTAGTCGCCTGTTCGTTGTTCAGGTAGCCTGCCATTACTTGAGGGCCCCGCACCCAGATCTCGCCATCTTCACCTAGACCGAGATCTTTACCCGTCTCAGGGTCCACGACCCGACTCTCTGTTGAAGGAATCAGGATTCCAATCGTACCCGGCTTGTACATGCCTTTGGGCGTTGAGTGGCTCACTGGTGAAAGCTCAGTCATCCCATAGCCCTGAACCACTTCGCAACGCAGTCGTGCAGCCGCTTCTTCTGCCAATTCAGCGCCCAATGGTGCAGCACCGCTAAACAAAGATTCAAGGGAAGAGAGGTTGTACTGCTCAACAATCGGGTGCTTCGCCATCGCCAGCACGATTGGTGGCGCCACAAACGCCCGTCTTACCTGATGATCCTGAGTAAGCTGAAGAAACTGTTCAAGATCAAATCTCGGCATGGTGACTACCTTGCCGCCCTGCGCCAAAGCGTTGTTCATTAGAACCTGCATACCGTAGATATGAAAAAACGGAAGAAACGACAGCATCGTCTCTCCTTCGTCAACAGCCAGCACCGCTGTCGTTTGAACCAGATTGGCAACACAGTTCCGGTGGGTCAGCATCACACCTTTCGAGAGTCCGGTGGTACCGGAAGAGTAAGGCAAAACAACTACATCATCCGGAGAGACCTCGACCTGTTCCGCCAGCGGCTCACCCATCAGATCAGTCAATAGGGAAGCATCGCTTGGATCAATGGTAAAGATCTCTTCAACTCCTGTTCCCTCAGCCGCCTGTTTGGCGATCTCCAGAAACATGGAGATTGTCACTAGCAGTTTTGCGCCCGAGTCTTTCAGCTGATGTTGAACTTCGTGGGAAGTGTAGGTCGGGTTAATCGTGGTTACCGTTCCTCCCGCCCAGGCTGTGCCATGAAAAGCCACCGCATACTCGGGCAGGTTAGGTGCCATAATCGCCAGCACGTCGCCCTTGCCAAAGCCTCTCGCCTTGAGACCACCTGCAAGCGCTCTGACAGCACCCGAAAATTCCCCGTAGGTTATAGTACGGCCAGTAGCCCCCTCCAAAAGAGCAGGCGTGTCTGCCAAACGATCGGCACGTTGCAGAACATAAGGCGTCAGCAACGTATCAGGAACGGTAATTTTAGATAGTGGACTGGTATGGATCATGCGATACCTCGTGATTTAATGCGGTTTAAAACGAGCTTTTTTCAAATTTTCGAGT
>DORE01000149.1:9358-10389 GCA_003514305.1 Gammaproteobacteria bacterium
GATATCGAGAAATGAAGCATCGCTGAAGTGGGACAATCAGCCCAGCCTCGCAAGCTTGATGCAACTGGCCCTCAGCAGTTTTCGCAGAAAAACTCTCAGTCAAACGAACCCGCCGGACCCGGGAAAACCACCGGGCTTTGGCTGCCATCTGCAGCAACGCTGGACACACCAAAAAAGTAATTATCGATCACGACGTTTTCCAGCGTAAAGGTATCCGCGTCTCCCACGCCACGGCTGTAATCCCAGGTGGGCGAAGTAGTCAAGCGCCAGTGCACTCGATAGGCCGCCGCACCAGGGACTTTGGTCCAGCTCAGAGTAGTGCTGGGGCGCACCGCGCCACTGATCTTTACATTCGCTGGCGGGGCCGGTGCTTTTGCCATGCCAGCCAGAACCACTGCATTTAGGGCAGTTAGCTTTGCTGCGTAGGCAAAATTAACGTGCTCAATCGTGTCGCCATAGGCAATCCCATCTTCAATTCGGATGTCCTGATGCTGCTGAGCGTAGTTCTCGTTGGTTTCCATGATCCGAACAGCCGGAAAGCCAGCCTCATTAAAGGGCCGGTGATGCCCACCGCGTCCAAAGCGGTCCAGCCGATAGATCATCATCATGTCCAGGTTCGGTATGTATCGATCCGCCATCTCATCCACGTATCTTGCGATATTCCGCGAAGCCGAATCGACTTCGCCTCCCTGAGACCTTCTTTGTTGAGCTTCCGACTCAGTTTCAACGTATCGCGTCCCCTCTGAAAATACTCGCGCGGTGGTATTGTTGGTCACGCCATTAACACCCGTAACGTTGCCGATCATGTCATTGTTGATGACCGCGTCGATATTCCAGCCGGCGCCAATCGCATGCTGCGCCAAGATGGCACCGCCATTGAGCCCCTGCTCTTCACCCGAGAGACCCACAAAAGCGATCGAGCCAGGGAAGCGATACTTACTCAGCACTCTAGCTGCCTCAATCACACCCGCCATACCGGAACCATTGTCGTTCGCGCCAGGAGAATCAGACTCAGCATTCATCGGATCGCT
>DORE01000187.1 GCA_003514305.1 Gammaproteobacteria bacterium
ACGAGCATGTATATGTAATCCGTGACGTAAACTATGAGAATTATCGCTCTGGTGATCAGTACCGTGACATCAATGATGCGCGCAACGTGGGAGAGTTGCGCACTGCACTGGCGACGCATCAGGGTGCCGCGTTTGTTAACACTATCGCAGCAGATCGTGATGGTGGTGCGCTTTATGCTGATATGTCCGCCATTCCTAATGTTTCCGCCGAAATGTTAGAGCGCTGCGCAATAGACACTGGCAATCCTCGATTGATTACCCTCAATGGCTCAGACCCCAACTGCGACTGGAAAGTGGATCCCGCTGCGGCTTATCCTGGCCTGATGCCACCGACTGATCAACCTAGCCTCATTACCGATACTTATGTGAGTAACAGCAACGACTCCTACTGGTTGTCTAGCCCAGACAATAGACTGGAAGGTTTTTCGCCAATCATTGGCGATGAGCAAACCGCCCGTTCGTTGCGCACGCGCGCCGGCCTTATGATGGTTGAAGAGGTTATCAGCAGCGGCGAAAAGTTCACTCAACAAAACGTGAAGGACTTGTTGTTCAACCATCGTCACTATGGCGCCGAGTTACTGCTGGATGAAATTCTCGAAGTCTGCGCCGACCAAACCAGCCTTTTTGAAGCTTGCGCCATTCTCGCCAGCTGGGATCGGCGTCAAGATGTAGACAGTGTTGGTGCCCACATCTTCAATCAGTTCTGGGCCAACGCGCGAGGATTGTTAGAACATTTCGCTATTCCGTTTGATCTGAATGACCCAGTCAACACGCCGGCGGGATTAACCATAGAGAATGAAGACACTCGGGCTTTGATTATCGCCGCTCTTGACGCGGGCGTCGCTTCACTACAAGAGGCTGGGATTGCTTTGGATGCCCCCTGGGGTGAGGTTCAGTTTGCCATCCGTAATGGTAAGAAGATTAGTATCCCTGGCGGCTCAGGTAGGCAGGGGCTGTTCAGTGTGATTACTGCGCGCTTTAATGCGGAAAACGGTGGCTATAACCCAATCACTCACGGCAACAGCTATATTCAGACAGTGACCTGGGATGAGAATGGTGTGCCGGACGCTGATGCCATCCTGACTTATTCTCAGTCACCAGAGCCGGATTCGCCATACTATTCTGACCTGACCGAGGTCTATTCAAATAGTGGTTGGGTGGATCTGCCTTTCACCGAAGAGCAGATTCAGGCTCTACTGGTGAAGGAAGAAACGTTTCGGTTTTAATTACTTCGCTGTTTTCAATCACAAGGCAGCTACATGGCTGCCTTGCTGCGTTTCGAACATCAAGCGTGCTAGACCGGTCTAATACTTACTTTACCGTCAGTGTAATACCAGCGCCCCTTGTGGCGCTTGAACGCAGACACTTCATGATGGCGTTGCAGGACGCCTTTGTTGTCCAAGAAATCCGCTACGAATTCAACGCCGCCGTTGTTGCCTTGCTGCTTGGCCTGAAGAATGTTTAGGCTTCGCCAGTCATGGGTTTTCAAAGACAGAGAATTGGCTGTGTTTCCGCGAATATAAGCGGGATGCCAGGTATCCACTAAATACTGGCCATATCCGCCGATTGTGTATGCTGTGAAACGCGAACGCATCACTTGCTTTGGCGTTTTTGGTACGTTTCTGCCCTCCAAAAATGGCTGACAGCACCTTACATATGGTTTGCCGGAGCAGCAGCGACATGGGTCCAAGGGGGTTATGTCAGTCATAGTAGCTAAGATCAAAGCAGCTTCGCTGAGACGATGTCCTGAACAACTTCTACCAGACTCTGCGCTTTGGAATCAAGTGCGTTTTGAACATCATCAAATTATCCATAATAAGCTCACCTTTGTTTGTTTTTCGGTCCAACTGATGAATTCTGCGCTAATCAAGCATTGTAATAATTTGACACGATTTTCTGAGGTTTATGTGGCGTGAAAAAGGCATAATTCGTACGTTTTTATTTATTTTGATAGTTTTAAATTCAAAGCATGAGGACACTGCTTTATCAGCATCTGGGAGCCAACCGTATCGTGAATAACAAGCATTTAGCAGTTTCCTATATTTACTTCTTCGTGATCATCCTGGGATTCTCGCACGTTAGTGCGCAGGTTCCAGAAACGGCTGACGACGCGACGGTAACCTACCCCGCTGAGTACTTCGCGCAATTTAATCCCTATTCCGTGAACGACATGTTGCAACGCATACCAGGGATATCTCTCGCGCGAGGTGGTAGTCGAAGCGCCAGTAGGGGCGGTGGCCGCGGCCTTGGTGCAGGCGGGGAACAAGTGTTGATTAACGGTCGGCGGATAGCAGGCAAAAGTAATGAGGGCGATTCGCAGCTTTCACGTATCCCGGCATCGGAGGTGCGCTACATTGAAATTATCCGAGGGACTTCAGGAGAGTTAGATGTCCGAGGCGGAACACAGGTAATCAATGTCGTCTTAAATGAAGCGCTCTCAAGCGTTAGCTTTGCCTATGAAGTCAACACTGACAGGGCGTTAGACGGTACATTAATCCCAGGAGGTAAGATTTCAGCGACAGGACAATATGGAGCGTTGAACTATTTCCTCAGTGCCGAACGCGAGCCTCGCTATGACTATCGTGATGGTTTTGAGAGAGCGCTTAATAGGTATGGTGATCTTGCTGAAACAGTCAGCCGTGATGAAACTACAGACGGTTGGCCAATATCATTAACAGCAAATTTTGGTTATGAGTTGTCTCCTACAGATACTGCTAATCTCAATTTTTCGTGGACTGGAAATGATGTCGAATACGATACCGACCGTGTTATTACTAGATATGAATCTGATACGGTTATGAGTCGCATATTTGAGCGGGATTCGCAACCGAGCGATCAAATTGGTTTCGAGATTGGTGGCGATTACATGCACGTCTTCGGTAATGGAAGCCGATGGAAAACAATCGCTATCGTCAACGAAAAAGAAAATGAGTTTGAACGCAATCGTTTCAAAGTAGACCCTTCTATATCCAAAGAAACGAAAGATTTGTACCTATTCAATTATGAAAAGTATCAGGAACGGATAATTAGGTCGTCATATGTCTTTAATTTTTCGCAAAGCCAATCTATTGAGGCAGGTGCTGAAAGGGCACAAACGATTGTCGATACTTCTCTACGACTTGGTTTGCTTACAGGAGAAGATGGTGGCAAAGAGTTCGGCGGCCTTACGCCTGTGACTAATTCGTTGGGCTCAGTTGAAGAAATGAGGCTGGAGTATTTTACTATCCACAATTGGTCAATGAACAATAGAATGACGCTCGAGACAACGCTGCTTTTTGAAAACAGCTCGATATCTCAAAGTGGCACATTGGCGAATTCGCGCAATTTTTCATTCTTCCGACCAAAGGTGGACTACCGGTTCGATATCACACCAACAATTCAATTTAGAGGAATTATCCAAAAAATAGTGAATCAGCTTAGTTTCCGAGATTTTACTGCGGGTGTAGACCAGCGGGACGATGAGCAGAATTCTTTTGAAGGGAATTCAGATATTCGTCAGATGTCATGGTGGAACTATGAAGCGAACCTAGAGTATCGGCTTCCCCAGGACGCAGGCGTCATTAATACTCAGCTGTATTATCAAACTGTGTTCGACGTCATAGACAATGTCGATGTTTCGCAGAATGGAGAAACTCTCTCGGCTCGAGGGAATACTGGGAACGGTAGACGTTATGGACTTAATCTTAGTAACAGTCTGCGCTTGGGTTTTCTCGGACAGCCCAATATGCTGTTGACTGCCGGGCTCAGTGTTGAAGAGGCGACTCATTATGATTCAATCCTCGGGAGAGACCGGGAGCGCTCAATGCCCAGCAACGCGGGGGGCAGCAGATATGCTATTGGTTTCAGGCATGATATTCCCAGATTAAATAATACAAATTGGGGTTTTAATGGGAATAAAAGGTTTCTCAACGACTTCATGGGCTGGGACATTGATAAGACCGAGCATTATTCCCCAGATTGGTCCTGGTTTGCCTGGGCTGAAACGCAGGCTTGGGGTGGCCTTGTATACAGATTTGAGGCTAGAGACTCTGGCGAACGTTGCAGGTTGCGTACGCGATATGCGGGCGGTACAACCATAACTGGGTATGTAAACGAAATAGAGGATTCTTGTTCAATTAATGGGCCTGTTTATGCCATTAAGATTCGAGGAACGTTTTAGAGTGCCTTAAGTACTGGGAGAAACGTCCTCCTCATGTCAGAATGTGGCCCAGATTCCATTACCTATTCTCACTTATGTCGCTGGCGAAAAAGTTGGTCGTAACGACCCTAAAAAACTTAATTCCTTATCAATCAGCTCGTCGCATCGGTGGCATGGGCCAGACTTATCTGAACGCGAACGAATCGGCTTTTCCTCCTTACCAAATGCCTACGCGGGAGACCTGGAATCGCTATCCGGATTTTCTGCCGTCCCAGTTGGCTAGAGCTTATAGTCGTTATGCGAATGTCAGCCCAAACAACGTGCTTGCCGTTCGTGGGGCCGATGAAGCGATAGATCTGTTGATCAGGACCTATTGTGAACCAAATCGCGATGCCATTCGAATTCAGGACCCGACTTACTCTATGTATGAGTTTGTTGCGCAGGCGCACGGCATTGCGATTGAGACGATTCCACTGGATGATCAGTTCGGTCTTAATGTCGCAGCGAATCAGCAGGCTGGAACGGATGGGAAACGATTGAAGCTCGTGTTCATTTGCAATCCCAACAACCCTACCGGCAACTTGGTGCCTTTGCGGGATATTATCAGGATTGCGGAGGCACAGCGCGATAGAGCGTTTGTCGTTGTTGATGAGGCATACATTGAGTACGCTTCGGCTGAGACCTTGCTGCCACTGTTGGCTGAGTATCCAAATCTGGTTGTCATTCGCACGTTATCAAAAGCATTTGCTTTGGCTGCGATTCGGGTAGGCTTCATCGTCGCGGAAGAAGATGTCCTCGAGCAAATCAACAAGCTCATTCCGCCATATCCCATGCCGGATGAAAGCGCAAAGATCGGCATTAATGCTCTTTCAGATACTGGCATTGAGTATATGCGGTCATGTTGCGAGCAGATCATTGCTTTGAGAGAGCAGACCCGAAATGAATTGATGCAGCTCAGTTCCGTTGAGGAAGTGTATGACAGCCAGACAAATTTTTTACTTGTACGTTTTAAGAAGGCATCTGATGCAATGAAACATTTGTTGAGTGCTGGCATTGTTATTCGCGATCAAACCCACTTTATGCAGCTGCCTCAACATCTCCGGATTTCAATTGGCGTTCCAGAGGACATGCAGGAAACGCTGAGTCATCTGCAAAGACTCTAAGCAGACAGAGCAGAACTTATTGATGCAAAAGAAATTGAATACTGAGGAGCTAGCAACTTCAAGCTGGTTAAAGTTTCTGCTTCCGTCTGGTGTTGGCATTCTTTTCTTTCTAACACCTGTGTTGATCGACGGTCAGGTTACGGTGGGCATGGCTTGGGTTGGAGATCTGTTTATCGATAACGGACAGACACAGCTTCGGTGGATGGCGGGTATATTCACGGTGATCTCAGTCCTGCTCACATTGATCTTTCACGTCTCTGAACCAATTCGGATTCGATATCAATGGTTGGCGGAAGGGCTTACGCTAAACTCTGTTTGGTTTTTTTTGAGGCTATTTGGTTGCGTGGCTGCAATCTGCTATTTGTTGCAGATCGGGCCGAACTGGCTAATTGGCGATGCTACCGCCGGTACGACACTTGGCAGCCTGATACCGATAACCATGACCTACATGGCAATTGCCACAATATTCCTCCCTTTGTTGGTTGAATTCGGATTGATGGAGATGGTTGGTGTTTTGCTGAGTAAGGTCTTTGGCAAGCTTTTCCGCCTTCCAGGGCGGAGCGCGATTGATGCCCTAGCATCATGGATGGGGTCTGGTCCGGTAGGCGTACTGATAACCCTCCAGCAGTATGAACGGGGTTACTATACCGCTAGAGAGGCAGCCACCATTTGCACAAATTTTTCCGTGGTCTCTGTCTCGTTTGCTTTGGTGGTCGCAAACGCCATCGGGATTGGAGATTACTTCCTTTCTATGTATGCATGCGTGATTGGAATTGGTTTTGTCTGTGCGCTTATCACGCCAAAACTTCCTCCGCTGAGTAGGCTGAAAGATGAGTTCTGTCCCGGTGTCGAGCCGCAGGGGTTGCGAGATTTCAGCAAGTATCACTCGCTATGGGGCGCTGCGGTCAATGAGGCGCTAACGAGGGCAGGGAGGGCACCCGCCATCGGGGAACTGATACCACGCATCGGACGTGGCGTGGCCGAAGTCTGGCTGGCCTTAATTCCGGTCGTGATGGGTCTCGGGACAACCGCGTTAATACTGGCAGAGTACACTCCGCTGTTTAATTGGTTAGGTTTTCCCTTTATCGTGGTGCTCAATTTCCTTGGGTTGGCGGAAGCTGAAGCGGCCGCGCCGCTTATGTTCGTTGGTTTTACCGATATGTTTTTGCCAGCACTTGTAGGCGGCAGTATCGAAAGCGAGCTGACCCGTTTTGTTGTGGCTACGGTCTCAGTGTGTCAGCTCATTTACATGTCGGAAGTCGGAGCGCTCATCGTCAAGTCGAGAATACCCCTCGGTTTTGCCGATATTGGCGGCATTTTCTTGATTCGGACCGCGATTTCTCTGCCGCTAGCCGCGTTTATTGGTCATATGCTTTTCTAGTTGGAGCGATGATTCGCGAATGCCGGAAAAGACGATTTAGCCAAGTGGCATAGCGGTCGTGGATTTTATGGTTTCCATTACAAAGCTTGCGCTGACATCGAACAGGTCAGCTGTGATTAGCTCCTTATAGAGCTCGTCGTACCCTGCCATATCTTTCACCACTGCCTTGACCAGGTAGTCGAGATCTCCACTCATCCGATGAACCTCTAGCACTCCGCCAATGCTTTCCGTGATGCTTCTAAACTTTTCAACCCAGATGTCATTGTGTTGGTTGGTTCGTAGTTGTACATAGACAGTCAGAGGCAGACCAATACTCGCCTGATCGAGCAATGCCACTCGCTGCAGAATGATGCCGCTTTTCTCCAGAATTTGAATCCGTCTCCAGCAGGCCGATTTTGAAATGTTGACTCGCTCACCGATTTCGCCAATCGAGAGAGAAGCGTCCTGTTGCAGAAGCTTGAGTATGACATGATCAATTTTATCCATTTTTACCGCTCTCAATATGTCTTAAATGCCATAAGAAAAGGAAATATCAGGATAATATTTTAATATATATCAATTAAAAAGAACAAAAATCTAATTTAATCTTTTTAAAAGAAAAAATAGGAACCATGTCCTAATCGTAAGAAGTTACCATTCGCGTTCAAAAACTAGGCAAGCAGCACATGAGCGATGCTCTGATTTCAAAGATAAGGGAAAGTATAATCGGCGAGCGTCGTGGTATTGATACACCGTTTGGGACGAAACCACTGGTTTATGCCGATTACATGGCTTCCGGCCGGTCGCTAGAGTTTATCGAAGACTTTATTCGCCGGCAGATCCTTCCCCTCTATGCCAATACACATTCAGAGGCCTCCTTTACCGGGGCACAATCCACAGCACTCAGAGAGCAAGCCCGAAAAATAATTCGGCAAGCGGTAGGGGGCAGTGACGATGATCAGATTATCTTCTGCGGTTCCGGTGCTACTGCGGCAATCAGCAAGTTGATTGATATTCTGAATCTCCGCCTGCCTGCAGATTTATCGGAGCGCCATGGTCTGTTGGCCGCTATACCGCTGTCCCAGCGCCCGGTTGTTTTCGTCGGGCCCTATGAACATCACAGCAACGAGCTACCCTGGCGCGAATCGATTGCTAAAGTGCATGTGGTTCCTCTAGATGCAGAAGGGCAATTGGATATTAGTTCGCTCGAAAGATTACTGCAGCAGCATGGAGACGCCCCGCTGATAATCGGTAGTTTCTCGGCTGCTTCCAATGTCACAGGCATTCGCACAGATGTTGAGGGAGTAACTCGTCTATTGAAGCGGTATGGCGCGTTGAGTTTCTGGGATTACGCAGCCGCAGCGCCTTACGTGCGTATTCGTATGAATGATGAAACCGAGAACGGTTTTATCAGTTCTGAAGCGAACAGTGGAGATTTTGTCGACAGACTCTCGGCGACAGATTCTCAGATTTTATCCGAGACTGAAGAAACAGGCTCTGAAAAGCCTGTTGCGAAGGATGCCGTGTTTATTTCACCGCATAAATTTATCGGGGGCCCGGGGACGCCGGGGCTGCTGGTAGTGAAGAACTCCGTGATGCAGAACAGGGTGCCCACTGTTATCGGAGGTGGCACCGTGTCTTTTGTATCTCCGGACGGACATCGGTTTTTGACCGATCCGCAGCGACGAGAGGAGGGCGGGACGCCTGACATTGTGGGTGCAGTGCGAGCTGGGCTTGTGTTCAAGCTAAAACAGGAGGTTGGTGCTTACAGAATTGAGCGCATGGAAAAGGACCATATCAGGTACGCTCTGGACAGCTGGCAAAAATGTCGAGGCATAGAAGTGCTGGGTAACCTTAAAGCTGACCGTTTGGCAATTGCTTCATTTCGCATTAAGCATGGGGATAGAGACCTTCACTATGGTTTTGTGGTCGCCTTGCTTAATGATCTGTTTGGCATCCAGGCCCGCGGTGGTTGTTCCTGCGCTGGCCCATACGGACATGCGCTGTTGAACATGGGTGTGAGCTACAGTCGAAAACTTGAAAAAGCCATTAGCGAGGGTCTGATGATTTTGCGGCCGGGTTGGGTCAGACTCAATTTTAACTATTTCTTTGCGCAAGAAACCGTTGACTATCTGGTACAAGCGGTAATGCTTATCGCTGAACATGGTTGGCGACTATTGCCCTATTATCACTACGCAGAAGACTCTGGGACTTGGAGTTTTAAGGGGGCAGAACCGAAATTAGCAGTAGACCTCACCACTATTAACTTTGTCCAGGGTGAAGCTTGTTCTCACGACCGGGCCACTTATCCGGGTGAAGCTATTCCATCCGTGCTACCTCTAAGCGATATACTTAAACAGGCAGCGATGCAGCTGCAGAGCAGACACAACGGCGAGGTGAGCTGGGTTGATTTGCCCGCCCAATACGACAACTTGCGTTGGTTTGTCCTGCCCCAAGAGCTTAAGGTGGAAACCTGTGCCAAAGTCGCCAGTTGACAAAGGTTCATCGCCCTTTTCAAAAAGTAGCGGAAATTTGACTTAGACGGCAATTATAGTCTGTGCGAGCTTCACGAAAACACATCGTCCACCCGCCGAAGGTTATGACGAAGAAAGTTAGGCTGCCAGAGGTACATGGCTGATTTGCTAATGCTCACCACGAAAAATGGCGATAAGGCCAAGGTATCAGATTGATATTTATGAGTGCACGGAGAGGTTTAGCCCGCGGCAGCGGACCGCGACTTTGATCATCATAGCCAAAAGCGGCAGCCGGGAGAGGTCCGACAGCGAAAAGTCGTAATCACGGTACCAGTGCTCCCTCTTTTGGACCGATACAATCGAGGTTGTGCGCCCCTATCCGGAACGTGGATGCTCGACATACTTTGGCTGATAATGACAGCAGTAATGAGATAGAAAAGTCACTCAGCGATTGGATTCCGCGGGCAAGCATTACAAATTTTCTCTAACAAGAAATTTTTTCGCGTAGTTCAGGCTTTATATTCGTTGCTCTTTAGAGAGCAAAATGTAGTTATCTACTCTCCGTTCCAGTATTCTTAGAGGCAGCGCTCCGCCTCCGAGGACTACGTCGTGAAAATCACGGATGTCGAAGGTGTCGCCAAGGGTTTTCTCGGCGCGAGCCCTCAATTCCTGAATTTTAAGCATGCCAATTTTGTAACTGGTCGCCTGCCCCGGTAGAACAGTGTATCGGCGTACTTCGGAAACAATGGAGGGTAGGGGGGTAGAAACATTGCTGGCAAAATAGTCGATAGCCTGCTGTTCTGACCATCCCATGGCGTGAATACCTGTATCCACCACGAGGCGAACGGCACGCCACATTTCGCTCACCAGCCGACCGAAGTCAGAATAAGGGTCCTGATACCCACCCATTTCTTTAGCCAGTGCTTCGGTATATAGTGCCCAGCCTTCTGAGTACGCACCGAAATTAGCCTGACTGCGAAACGCAGGTAACGCCTCCAGCTCACGCGCAATTGCAATCTGCATATGGTGACCCGGTAGACCTTCATGATAGGCAACCGCCTCTAGCTCTGTGGTTGGGTTGGCAGTCATATCTGAAAGGTGGATATAGTAGGTGCCAGGAACTGAACCATCGGGGCTGCTAGGAAAGTAGTGGGCTGCTGCTCCGTCTTGTTCACGAAAAGCCTCCACTCGCTTCACGACCAAATCCGCCTTGGGCAAAATACCAAAGTATTTAGGCAGCAGCGCCTTCATACTTTCAATATAGTCTGTCGATTTATCGAGATACTGTTGACGACCCTCTTCATCATCAGAATAGAAAAAGCGCTCATCACTTGCTATGAATGCGAAAAATTCCTCTATGTCCCCGGGGTACCCGACGCTGTCCTTAATTTCTTCCATTTCGCCACGTAGTCGCGCGACTTCATCTAGACCAATCTTATGAATTTCGTCAGCCGTCAGGTCAGTTGTCGTCCAATTGCGAAGCATTTGATCGTAAAAGGCAGTCCCATTAGGAAGGGTAGCTACACCACGAGGCTCGGCTGGCGAGTTACTGATATCCTGACTGAGCCAGTCGATGAGTGCCTGATAAGCAGGTTGAAATTCGCTCATCAATGCGTCTCTTGCGCGCGCTTTTAGATCCTCTCCCGCTGCTTCACCAATCTCGCCCGTTTCCACTAACGCCTCGATCTTGGTCTGAGCATCATCCCACAGCGCAGAGTTGTTCTCGCCATCGTCAAAAGGCTGTCCACTTATTAAACCGGTTGAGGCATCCATAACAAATTCGTAAGCGAATCGGGGTGGGCGCACTCCGCGCTCAGCATTGTTTTTTGCCCATTCAAGTTGCTGCTCCAGCGCTCGAGAAACGCCCGCTATGCGGCTAATGTACGCCTCCATATCAGAGATGCTGTCGACTGAGTGGTAGTTCATAAGGATTACAGGAAACTGACTGTGCACTCCACTCATTTGTTCGAACACATATTCCTGCATGGTAAACTCGAAAACGTCCCTTGCCTGTTCGTATTGATAAACCCAAAGGTCATAGGAGGTTTTTGCTTCAAAATCCAAGGCCTCATAGTTGAATTGTGATTTAAGCTCGACGACTGTCGCGGCCATCCATTTGAGTCGCTCTCCTTCCGCTTCGACGGACATCTCATCAATTTGGTCATACAGCTCTTTTCGTCCGAGAGCTGATAAAGAGATGGGGCTGAACATGAGTCGCTCTTCGTTTTTCTCATAAAACCAGTCGTTTATACGGGTCGTTTCATTGGTGAGCTCGACGGTATCGGTAGCAGATAGTTCAGGGCTCAGAGCAGTATTCTCCTTGGCGGGGTCGCTGCAGGTTGCCAATAGCAGCGAGACAAGGAGGATGGTTAAATGTTTCATGGATAAGTCTCGTAGAAGTATTGTAAAAATTGCATAACAAAGGCGGAGCCTATTGCCGAAGCCTAACGTGAAACAGATCCGATCATTTCTACGTTTTGCAGCAGGATTAGAACTGATCTATTTTTGACCAGTCGGGTTAGTCGAGTTGCTGAAAATCTTCTTTATACCGAACTGAGCAGTCTGGGCACACCCAATCTACGGGTAACTCTGCAAAAGGGGTTCCCGGTGCAAACCCCTCGTGTTCATCGCCGAGGTCTTGATGATACTCATAGCCACAGCCTGAGCATTTATACACTGGACTAATCAGGCTGCCTCACTCGTGAGAATGTCCCTTTTTGATTCAGAGGTCGCATACTTCGCAATGAGTAACTCCTTTTTGTCCGGGTCGATATTTACTCGGGTGATGTCACCATCGATGTGGGGCAAAGCCATTAGCCTGTGATCCATTACTTTGAACCAAAGTGGCGGGATGTAGGCAAGCGGGAACATACCGTTGTAGCCATTAGGCAATCGAGGCAAATCTTCGAAATTCCGCAGGGACTGATAGCGCCTGGTAGGAAAGGCGTGATGGTCAGAATGTCTCTCGAGATGGAATAAAACCAGATTGGTATATTTATGATTGCTGTTCCATGAATGAT
>DORE01000251.1 GCA_003514305.1 Gammaproteobacteria bacterium
GACTGTTATTCCGATTTGCCAAGGATGGCCGTAGATCTGCTATGCTCGAGCTTAATTCGAAAAGAGCAAGCTCACAATGAAAAATAAGGCTAAGCCATCGATTACTCGTCGGGATTTTTTGAACGGAGTTGCGCTAGGAGTGGCCGCGGGGTCCAGCCTGTCGCCCGTTGAGCTGTTTGCGCAGGCCGGTAAGCAGGCCGTTGCTTCTGGGTTCTATCCTCCCGCCATGCAGGGGCTGCGGGGAAGCCATGCCGGTTCTTTCGAGATTGGTCATGCCATTCGGGATGGAAAGAGTTGGAAGAGCTCCGATGCTGGCGATGGTCAGTATGACCTTGTGGTCGTAGGTGGAGGCATCAGCGGGCTTGCCGCGGCGTATTTCTATCGAAAACAGAATGGGCCTCAGTCCCGTATTTTGATTCTGGACAACCACGATGATTTTGGTGGGCATGCCAAGAGAAACGAATTCCGTCACGGGGACAGGATGTTTTTGGTGAACGGTGGGACGCTGAACATAGAAGCCCCATCGCAGTACAGTACGGTTGCCGCTGGCTTACTTTGGGAGTTAGGTATCGATCGTACTCGTTATTTTGAAAAGAACAGTGACATGTTTTCGTTTTACCGGGACCTCGGGCTCCGAGGCAGTCGGTTTTTTGACCGCGAATCCTTCGGTCAGGATAAGTTGGTTGTGGGCTATGATGACTTGCCGATTGCTGAGGCCATTGATCAATCTCCGCTGAGCGAGGAGGCGAAACGGGATGTGGTCAGGTTGTATGAATCGACTGAAAATTACTTTCCCGGACTGACCGCTGAACAGACACGGGAAAAACTCACTGGCATGAGCCACGAGCAGTATCTGCTCGATGTCGTCAAGGTACATCCGGATGTAGTGAAATTATTCCAGTCATCTTTTCATGGGTCTCTGGTCGTAGGGCCGGACGCGATTCCAGCGATTTACTTTCGGGACACTGGTTTCCCGGGATTCGCCGGTTTGAAAATTGATGACCTGCCGCCAGAATTATTGATCAACGAGCCGGGGGGCGCGCATGGGCGGGAAAATAGAATCCGAGCAAACAGTGGTGACCCAAGTATCTATTTTCCGGATGGCAATGCAACTATCACTCGGCTCCTCATTCGCGCTTTGGTTCCTGGGGCGATAGGTGGCAAAGACATGGAAGATATTGTCACTGAATCAGCGGATTACAGTCGCCTTGACCTGCCTGAAAATAACGTGCGAGTCCGTCTGAAAAGTATGGTGGTTAACGTACAGCATCAGAGCGATGATAAGGTATTAACTCAATACGTGTCAGATGGTCGTGCTTACTCTGTTAAAAGCGACTCTGTCATTATGGCCTGTTGGCATACCGTGATTCCACATATTTGTCCGGAACTGCCCGCTCGGCAAAAACAGGCATTGTCCTATGGCAGCAAGTCGCCGCTTGTTTATGGGGGCGCGCTGTTGCGGAACTGGAGGCCCTTTGTTGAAGCGGGCATTTCTTCGTTGACCGCGCCGACAAGTTATTATTCAAGGATTGGTCTTCAGGCCTCTGTGTCCATGGGGGCCTATCAGGCTTCTCGCGATCCGGACGAACCGATAGTGCTGCGATTTTCCGCTTATTTCGATGCCCCGGGGCGGGGCCTGAACCGTCGAGAGCAGCATCTTGCGGGTCGCCGGGAAATGCTGACGACTTCCTTTGCCACATTTGAGGATAAACTGAGAGATCAGCTCGTACGTGCTCTGGGGTCGGCCGGCTTCGATGACGAACGAGACATCATGGGCCTGACGGTAAATCGATGGCCCCACGGATACAGCTATTCTTATAACCCACTTGATGAGCCGGCAGAATGGGCATACACGTCCACGGATGAAAGGCCGTGTATCGCTGCCAGCAGACCGGCTGGGCGCATCACCATCGCGAATTCGGATGCCGCTGCGAGTCCTCACACTGATGCTGCGATTAATGAAGCGTATCGAGCCGTTAAAGAGTTGCTAGATACCTAGCGGTAAGAGAGGTTGGGGCTGCAGCGCGGTAAGCCCGATGCTGTGTTCTGCCATCAGCTTATAAACGCCCCATTGTCGGCTGTTGCTGTTTGCAGTCAGCCGATAATCACGAGCCCAGAAAACGCATCAACTCAGCGTTGACGAGTTCTGGGGCCTCTTCATGAGGGTTGTGACCTACGTTTGGAATTAGAAATACTTCGCCGTTGGGAAATTGCCCAGCAGCGTGGCGAGCTTCATCAGCGAAGCTTGGATAATCCTCTTCTCCGCCTAAAATTAGCGTCTTGGCCTGGATCTGTTGCCAATCATTCACGACCGTATCCATCGCCCTCATCTGGCCAGCCAGCCGATTGACGTAAGCCATACGAGGCCAATCTCCACTGAGTCGGTTTCCATAGCGAATGCGCATATGTTCGATATAGCTCGGTCGCCATTGGACGTAGTTCTCACGACCCCATTTTAGCAGTGACTCGTACACGCCCTGCATGTCCGGGTCGGCATCAATCTCTCCAGACAGTGGATCAAAGCCCCTTCCTCGTCGTCGGTCGGTCAGCCCGACCTGATTGATTGTGACCAGATGTGTTGTCTTCTCGGGGTAAAGAAAGGCAAATCGCGTCACCATCTGACCACCGATCGAATGTCCGACCACAGCAGCTTGCTCAACATTCAGATGGTCCATAAGCCTGGCCGTATTCGATGCCCATAGATTGATGCTATAAGGAATCACGGGCTTGGAAGACTTACCCCAGCCAAGCCGATCTTTAACAATGACCCGATAGCCTCGTTCTGCCAGCGCGGCGATCTGTTTTTCCCAGTACCAGCCATAGTACAGGCCTCCATGATGCAAGATCACCGTTCGCCCGTTACTGCGACCGGTGGGAGCAACATCCATGTAGGCGACTCTCACGTTCTGATTGTAGACCCGGAAGTTGATATAGTTGACGGGGTACGGATAGTCGATTTCTTCCAGATTGATAGAGATCGGCCCCCAGTTTTCGGGCGCCCTGCCGGGCGGCGCAGACTGAGCCCAAGCGCTGTATGATGCAGTCATTGACAGTAGCGCGATAACTGCACACCGGGCTTTATGAAATTTGGGAATTCTAGTAAACAAGTCGAGCATCTTGATGTTTGCAGTCATGGTTGCGCGAACTCCGTGTTAGATTTCTACGCAAAAGCATAAAGGAAAAGCCCTACTGGCACAAAAACCCTTGTTGACGCTCATCGTGTAGCGTTTTGGCTGAATGGTTTTGTTGAGTTGCGCGCACGCAACAGATTGGCCATCATTCCAATACGATGTCGCGATATAATCACAGCACAAGCCCTTTTACCGCTGGAACAGGCGGTGCGCGTGAAGCTACTTCAGCAGCTGTAAATTTTGAGCTTTATTTCGTCTATCCTGGCGATCTTGACACCCATACGGGCGGCTATGCTTACGACAAGCGCTTAATTGATGAACTTGGCCTGCTGGGACTTCAAGTTAATCCTGTCTCCCTTCCCCACTGTAGTGTGGATATGAGCCCAGCCGCGAGACTTATGGTTCAGGAGCAACTT
>DORE01000069.1 GCA_003514305.1 Gammaproteobacteria bacterium
GTCATGGATTCTCTTCCTTTCAGTACATTATTAATTTTGTCGCCCACCGTGCATTTCCGCGGCGGGAGCTCGCTAGATTGGCGCACGCGAGTTTGGCACAGCATCGCAAAGGAGTCTATTCCTGACGGCCCTAACTCGCGACAAGGGGGTTATTAAGATGTGAAAAAAGGGTAGGGGTTAGCTTGCTAGGCTTTGAGCGCGCGAAGCGACAGCATGAGAAAGCCGGTGAACGCCGCGTTGTTTGGTGACAAGGAAGAGCTGACACGCGATTTCATGTCAAGGATCTGCCTGCGATACGCTTCGTAAAACCCCCAGCTTGGCTGCGGTTTATACGGCAGGTCTGACAACTCGAAGTATTCGATTACACCTTTAGCTGTGGTGGGCTTAACGAAAACTTCATCGTGCGGATGAAAGTAAACCGGTAAAATCGTAAGAAGCGACCACTTCGCCAGTTTGCGGCTCTGTAATATCGACAGCACCGTTTCAAAACCCATCTGCTGTTCACCGTGCAGCATGTTGCTGAATCCCGAAGACAGAGCTTCGCTTTCAGCCGAATTAAGAGATCTGACAAGATCACGGAATTTCGGTTTTTCAAACAGCGAAATCATAGATGAGCGGCCGATGTAGCGCGCCATGTCTTCAACAATTACTCTGGAGTTTTTGAATCTGGCTTTACCGAAGCTCTCCTGGACCTGACCAACCATACGAATCATGTTGTGTTTCTTTCCTACTACCTGAATTTCAGGGTCTTCAAACCCTAGAGGATAGCTAGCAAGAAAAGCGGCTTCGGCCTGCTTTAACTTCTTAAAATTCATTGGTTCGTTGTTTCTTGCTCTGCGACCCACGAAAAAGGGGCTCTCCCGAGCCCCTCTTCTTAACACACCGAGATCTCGGTCTCAGTTTAGTCTGCCGGTTCTAGTCTCACGATCGGGCTTGGACCTGCCTGCCGATCAGAAAGTGCCAGATATATGTACCCGTCAGGACCCTGCCTCACGTCGCGAATACGGCCCATGTCATAGGCCAGTGTTTCTTCCATAACGACGTTTCGATACTCGTCGTCGAGATGGACTCGTGCAAGCTGCTCACCAATCAGGCCACCGGAGAAAATATCTCCCACCCACATTGGGAACTTGTCACCGCTATAAATCATCAGGCCTGATGTAGCGATTGAAGGTACCCAGAAGTTGGTCGGGCTCGTCATGCCCTCTTCACTGATGCCAACGTGAATGGGCCGCCCAAAGGCGCCGTAGTTGACACCACGTCCAACCACAGGCCAGCCATAATTGTTGCCGGGCTCGATGAGGTTGATCTCGTCACCGCCCTGAGGTCCGTGCTCAGATTCCCATAAATCTCCTGTAATGGGATGTATAGCCAGACCCTGGGGGCTCCGATGACCATAGGACCAGATCTCCGGCAAGACACCGTCCACGCCGACAAACGGGTTGTCATCAGGCACAGTTCCGTCGTCATTCAGCCGCACAATAACTCCCTGATGATTGCTCCTATCCTGAGCTGAGTGGGCCATTAGCGCTTCACGATCGCCAAACGAAAAATCCTGGCGATCCCCCAAAGTCAGAAACATGTGGCCTTCGCCGTCAAACACCAGCTTGCCACCATAGTGGCCGAAACCAGTAGCCTGCGCCGCGAACAATTCAACAACGTTAGTCAGACGGCCATCCTGCAGTCGGCCGCGGGCAATTGCCGTGGTCGAACCATCATCTACCTCATTCGCATTTGGCTTGGCAAAAGTCAGATAAACCCACTGGTTGTCATTAAAATCAGGATGTGGCACGACTTCAAATAAACCACCTTGGCCTTTGTACAATACCTCGGGGGTTCCGGGTATCGCTTCGGGCAACAACTCGCCATCTCGGACCATGCGAAGCCGACCAGGCTTTTCTGTTATCAGCATGTCGCCATTCGGTAACCACGCCATAGACCATGGTTGCACCAAGTCTTCGGCAACCGGCACCACGCGATAATCGTGATGGGCGCTTTGAAAAGAATCTTGAGCAAATGCCGCTATTGCGAAAAAGGCCGCCACTGCAAGTATTGCCGGCTTATAAGTGTAACGAAGCATAAGTTGTTTCTCCTAATCTAGAGCCTTGACGCAATGACGCGTTAGCTCGCTTGTTGTTCAATTCAATCAATGGACCACTAAGTGACCCCACCCACTCCTGAGCCTAACATGAAGTTAGCCACTGTCAGACTAGTTGTCCAACAAAAAGACAAGAAATCAGGCTTATTCTCAGTGCAATCCTTCTCTAATTGAGCAAGTGTTCCTCAAACCAGGCCAACCTTGCCCGATTCGCAATCACAGAATTCTCGCCCCGGAATCCGTGCTTACCCCCTTCAATTACCAAGAAATCACTCTCGATGTTATTCGACCTCAATTGCTCACTCATCACAGAGGAATGGCTGATGTGCACTAGCGGATCGGCATCACCATGAACCAAAAGCGTTGGTGGATCGTCAGAATCTACATGAGTAATCGGGGACACTGCCGGGATCAGTGCTTCATCAAAAATCAGTGCCGGGAACCGAGAGTACAACTCGTCTTGACCGACCTCACTGATGATTCCTGCAGCTGCCGTTTCCGCCTGTCTGAAATCCACGGGAGGGAAGTACGCGACTATCGCGGCAAGCGAAGCATCAAGCTCTCCTTCCGCTGCTGCCGCAGTGGCCTGAACCTGCTCTGTGGCCAAGCCCACCATCAGCGCCAGATGGCCGCCGGCACTGCCGCCGGTTACCCCAATGCGATCAGGATCCACGCCATAATCCGCCGCGGATCTTTTTATGTGCATCGTTGCCAAGTTCACGTCATTTACTGCATCAGGAATTTTATATCGCGGAGCACTGCCATGATAGAGCGGTATCACAGTAAATCCAGCGTCAAGAAGATCTGCAAATTGAAGTGCGACCCTTTCCGGGGGCGACCATGAGGAATACCAACCCCCACTCATCATGAAGATTATCGCAGCACCGTTAGCGTTCTCCGGCTTGAGGACATCATAAGTCAGGGCCATCCCGTCCTTTCGACCATATACCACGTCGGCTTCAATTGTGAGCTGCGCGTTGGCAGCGACACACCATGAGGCAAGTGAACAACAGGCGAACAATCGGAGCACTCTACTTTGATTGAAAAACATTGTGACACCTCATTTAGGTTGACAATCTTGCGGCTCGATATCGAGTATAACATCCAAGCATACACCAAACTTTTGCTAAGTTCTCTGGAAGATTAGCGATGCCGGCAGGAAAATTTTTTCAATGACACTCGTTTCCCAGGCTCCTTGATTCTGGGTCAGATGGCCCCGACCAGTGCCACTCCGCAAACAATTCGAGCCGATTTCTCACGCAAGGGGCAAACGATGTTTAATCGACATGCTTTCTCTGACTGCCGTATTTGCTAAGCTACTCCTAAACTAAGCTACATAACGTATCTACCATTGAACAACTCACGAGGATATTGAGCAATGAAACCCTTCTTTAATAACACGCTTTATGCGATCGGCTCACTCTACGCCTCTTTCGCAATGGGCCAACAGAACACCGTATTACCTGACTATCCGAATGCTTACGAAATAGTCCGTAACGTCGTTGAGTTGCCGGCAGGAAGACAAATGGGTTCAGGCAATGCCATCGACATCGACTCGCGCGGCAACGTCTGGGTTTTTGAGAGGTGCGGAGGCAACAATGGCGCCTGCCTCGAATCTGACGTGGACCCGGTGTTGCAATTCAGTCCTGAGGGTAAGCTACTTTCCAGCTTCGGTGGCGGTATGTTTGTATGGCCCCACGGTATTGTCGTAGATGAGGACGATAATCTGTGGATTATTGATGCTGGCGTGGTCGAAGGCCAAAAAGGCAACCAAATTTTTAAATTCAGCCAGGAAGGGACATTGCTACTCGAACTGGGCGAGCCGGGAGTCAGAGGGGACGGCCCAGGACAATTCAATGAGCCTTCTGATTTAGCCATTGGTCCCGATGGCACACTTTATATCGTTGACGGTCACATCAATCCAGATTCAAACCGGCGAATCGTTCACATGACTGCCGAAGGCGATTTCATCGAGAGCTGGGGAAGCAAAGGTTATGGCCCACTTCAGTTCGAAGGCCCTCACGCCATCGCCGTCGATTCAAGCGGCAGGATGTATATCGGAGACCGGACGAATAATCGCCTACAGGTTTTATCGCCGACGGGTGAACTACTTGCAATCTGGACTCACTGGGGACGGCCAAGCGGTATACGCATTGTCGGCGACACTCTTTATGCCGTCGATTCTGAATCCAGGGCGGCTGTTGATGAATACGGCTATAACCCTGGCTGGCATCGGGGTATTTACGTCGGCCATCTCGATGGCACGATAATTGATTTTATTCCAGACCCCAGCCCAAGCGGAGCAACAAGTTTTCCCGAAGGAATTGGCGTCAGCGACGAGGGGGTAATCTGGGGCTCCTCTGTTGGTGATCGGGAAGTGCTCAAGTTCGTCAAACGATGAAAGCTCAGCGTTGAGGCCGCTTTTCACACGTCTCGGAAGAAAAGTCGGAGGCTCTCCAGAACCTGATCCTCAAGGGTTCTGGAGGTATCAGAAAACCGGAAAAACCCCTCAGCGGCTTTACATTCAAAGGGCAGGGAAAAAGTTCTTGCGGTATCGATAGCCTTGACCAGAGCCATGTATTTATTCTCAGTGAGCTGACTGGCGTAGATTTTTATCACTTTATATTTTTGCTCAGCGACTGCAGAGGTATCAATCAGCAGATTGATCGGAGCTAGATTGCTTACTTCGTAGCCATAAACATCGCCTTGAAAATCAGCCATAGCCTGCACAGCCTGCCACACTATCTCTGAAGTAGCCCTATGATCAGGATGATATTCCAGCGGTGTAGGGATAAAAATTGAAGAGGGCCTAACGGCGCAAATCAACTCAGAGACCTTATTAATGAGACGATTACAGACTGCCAACCCTCGATCAGGCTCGCCAAAAAAGTAGGTTTGCGAAACACCTAGGGCTGCCGATGCCTTCTCCGCCTCTGCTTTTCTGCGACTAACAAGCGAGGCCTGATCAGTCTTGCCGCCTAAAGCCCCGTCGGTGACAAAAACGACATGGGTTTCTAAATTTTGCTGACTTGCAAGAACCAGAGAACCGCCAAGCCCGAAAGTTTCATCATCAGGGTGAGGAGCAAATACTAACCATGGCCCCGTGGGGAGCCCAGAACTGCCGTAAGGGACTAATTCACTTTCGGGAAGCATATCTTATTCCTTTTGGTGAGCCACTCAGGTGCAAAGGCGCGACTTGGCCAACTTGCATCACATGAAGTCACTATCACCACACATAAAGAACCAGCGATCTCGAATCTCTTCCGGATCAAGGCCTTCGCGGTAAACACCCAAAGGCAGGCGCAGTGGCAGTTCATTGAATTTTTCTCCTGTCTCCGAAATCAGATGACAGTCCCGGTCTGTCAACCAGCCAAACATTTCTGAGCAATTCTGTTCACTAGCGAGGCTTTTCGCATAGCGCACTAATTCCCTTAACTCTTGTTGACGTCCCACGAAATCGACCAGTATCAAGCGGTTCTCCTCTTTTCTTGCGATGACGATACCCAGAACCCGCGTCGCGCTGCTGTCAAAAACAAGATGAATTAGATAGGCGTGCGACGGATGATCCCGATACCGGTCTATTAGGTAATCTAGGTCACGCACCCCGATCGCTCGGTCGCCGAACTGCCTCGCCATTGAATGCCACAGTTTGTCCAATTCTTTCCTGTGTCCGTCATCGTCAAAATCGAATGGCACTGGACGAAATTGCAGACTGGGCTCTGCCGGCCAGTAAATTTCAAAAAGACTACCGATTTGCGTGTACATGCCAAGACGCTCGGCCAAACACATCGCTCTCTCATTCGGAAATCCGTAGGAGATCAAGTAAGGTCTGCCATGGCCGAGATAGCGGTCCAGGAAGGCGGCAACAGAGAGATAGAACGGCCCTTGCTTGGATAGCGTGCCGCGATGCTCACGAGACACCATGGAATCGCCGCACTGAAAGGCCGTAGCCGGCCTGCCCGCGAACAGAATGCGGCGTTCCATTCCACCAAAGTAAGCAACAATTTCATCGCCCTCATGGACAACAACGCCTGCGCCCCTGCCGTTGCCATATTTCCAATCCCAATGCGCTTCTGACATATCCTGCCCGAAGACCGCTTTGAACAAAGCAAGAATCTTGGGTACATGTTCAGGAACCGCATCGCCCACCTGCCACTTTGATTGCATTACTGAGACATCAGACATCAAGGCGGCGCCTGACCTTGCCACGAAGCAGGAATCGTTAACCCAGGACGTCTTTCTGGGTTCTGTTGCTCCGGCATGGCAACCGCGCTGCCAAACTCGACGCTGGGATCGGCTGCTCGAAGACTTTGCGTTTGAAATTCCATTACCTATTCGTAGCGAGCTTCCTGCGGCATGAGCGCAGCGCGGATGATTGAGCCCCAGATAAGATTTCCGATCGCATTCAAATGCAGGCCATCTTCAATAAAAATATCGGACATAACCTGACCATCCTCACGAAGGAAGGGCGAGGCGGAATCAACGAAATAAACTAATGGATTCAGCTCGGCAACTTCCTGATAAGCCGCATTGACTTGTTGTGCATAGTCCCAAACCTTGATTCTGAGAATTGAAGGCTTTACTGCCATAACGTAGATACGGGTCTCGGGAAGTACAGCGTGAACTTCATTGATAATCTTTTGCAGGTTAGACAGGATCACTTCTTGTGGTATTCCGAATGCAGTATCGTTGTCGCCTTCATAAATAACTAATGCGCGCGGTTGGTATTTCAAAGCAACCTGATCAAGGTGGAACAGCACGTCGCTCATGACGCTACCTCCGAACCCTCTGGGAATTACTGTAAGAGGTGCGAGGGCATCAACGGCTTGCCCATTCCATCGTGCGATACTGGAACTGCCAGTCAGCACAATACCACCCAGTTTCGGAGGGTTGAGTCGGTCTAACTCTTCGAACTGGCGCATTGATTCGTCCCAGATGCTGGGTTCTGCTGCGCGCTGTGCCAGAGAGGGCGCCGCAAGAGCAAATATTCCAAAAAGAGCAATCGTAGTCCTCAGCCAACAGGTTATTTCTACTTTCATTATTACCTCGAACAAGTCACTGAGAAAGGGGAGTTAGTCCCTTGTCTAAAGACCTTATAGCTAGCTCGAACTGCAGTCAAATAATGAAATCCGATCTGGCAGTCGAAAACCACCCTGCAGCTTTTCAGCACACATTTCACAGGGATGTTTTAGTAGGAACAAACCCAGGACCACGTTGGCGCCTTTGCACATTCCCTGAATGCATTAATCGTGGCCTCAACGGTCGTGAGCGGCAATGTTGAGACATCATAGTTGGAACGAATCACTCCCACGTCACCTGCCCTAAAAATTCCATCCTCAGGCAGCGACCAATAATCCGGCCTTGCGTTGGCACCAACCTCCATGTAAATCACATCCAGAGTTCCGTTATTTCTCAGTGGCCAAAACACATGGGCGTTATTGCCGACCGAAGTACGGGGCAGCTCAGGCAAAATCTTGGCAGTATCAATCCTGTGCAGAACTCCATCGCCATTATTTAGGTAGGCCCCTCCCTGAACCTTCATGCCAGTGATAGTGACCAGATCATCGAAGCCATCAAGATTGATGTCCCGGAAATGCATTCCGCTGCTGTTGAACAAAACGTCCCCTTCCACGACCGATTTATCCCTAAGTGCTAATTTTCCATCCGTGATGAAAAACGCTTCCACCGGGACAACAGGATACAGTGTGTTCTCCTCATAGGAATCCGACGCACCTGTAACAACCCGAAAGCTATTTGGAATGATCCTTTTAAAATCCTCCAGAAGGCCAGACGTCTCGCCCTGTACCACCAACACGGGGCCTTCTTTAGGGTCAAGCTCAGCCTTTTTGAAAAAATGATACTGATCCTTTCCGAACTGGGGAACACCCTTCTGATACAGCCCAGTAGCCTGATTCCCGACCTCATCAATATAGTGAAAGTAGTCAGCTACCGACGGAATGTAATAATCGCTCAATTCGAAGCCTTGCCCGGGATTCCATTTCCAGAGCGTAATGCCCCTCACCGTCCCGTAGAATCCGGTGCTAATATCATAGTCGGCGTATTCTGCAATATTGTTGACGAACTGCGGCTTGATCCCTGATGTTACCCAGTAACTAACATTGCCAAATACAAAGTGTCCACCAACATAAGGAACAACTTCAGTAGCTTCCGAAAAGTTCTCGTAAGTCCTGTAGATTTCTGTCACATCCTCAATCGTGTTGCCGGATATTCTAGCAACTTTCGCGACGTCATAACCGATAGAGATTACGTCGTACCCGCCCACATCATTTGGAATCGAACGCATGGAATGCGTCCATGTCGGCGTCCATGGTACTTTGACATTGGAGTAGCTACCGTCTCCGTTGCTCAGAAACATGTACTGATCTGAAAAGTAGGCACAGTTACCCAGACCCTGACGGGGGTAGGCTTCAGCCGCATCCAGATCGCCCAAGAAACACTGATCGACTATCTGCTGAAACCCTTCCTCAGTGTAAGGATTAAAATTGGCCCGACCTACTCCGTCATCACGATTGAGGGTCAGCGCAAAATCAGGAAACCCATCTCCATTGAGATCTCTGGGTTCTTCGGTGCTGTGGTGGTATGGAGCTCCGCCTTTACCGCCGTCTTTAGATGTATCGATGAAGACCTCACCAAATAGCTCCTCAGAGCAATTCGCGTACCTCCCTACTGCGTCACTGCAAAACAGAAACCACCCGGATTTAATCGGGACATCATTGTCTCCGCCGTTATCAGGAAGTACACCTTGATAGCAGGTAATCGGAATAAGGATGTCGACATATCCATCATTATTAAAATCTGCAAAAGGGAAAGGGGTATCCCATCGGTAGGAGTTGTCCTGACAGAAACTGAATCTGGCTTCCAGCTGATCCGCGGTCCAGTTCTGCCTATCAGTCCCACTGTAAAGAGGCGCTACGCCAGCCGCTGACACCGAAAAATAGACTTCCGGAGCATACTGACTCAGATAGGTGAATTCACCGTTAAGCACCTCGTCACCCAGCACAACACGAGGCGTAGAAAGGATCACACCGTCAAAGCTAGCAGGGTTTCTGGCATCACTGAATTGACTTTCATCGGCACTGAGCAGCTTTAAGCAAAGAATCGGACAGTCTCCGGCTCCGAGCGGCGCCTCTGCAGTCGGCACGAGCTTTACGTTATAGGCGATTTCCCCCACTTTTATATAAGGTGCGGTCAGCACACTGCCATCATAGGTGACGCTATCAGGCTCAATCGCTAACGTTTCAGAACCAAGGAAGACCGGGCCCAAACTAGTCAACACAGTTATTGCCAGCAGCACTACGTTATACATAACTTGTCCTTATCTGCTCAATCGAGCATAGCTAATTGAAACTGTTGGTATGAAATTCGAGAAAGAGAGGAGATTGAGTAAGAGGAGACGGGGCGTTTGGATAAGCCAGCAATTTCAGTCTCCGCCTCAGCGGCTTTTCGTCACTTGGAAAACCGCCTCTTATTAAATGTGGCTAGCTTGAGAAAATGGCACGCCCGGAGAGATTCGAACTCCCGACCAACTGGTTCGAAGCCAGTTACTCTATCCAGCTGAGCTACGGGCGCGCAATATTTTGGAGTATAAGCGTTTGTGGTGACAAGGTCACTGGGTTCTCAACTCCCAGAGAAATTTGAATATAAAGATCTCGGCCACTACTAGTTGAAAATATTTAAAATGCGCGAATATTTGACTGCAAATTGTTGGGCATTCTCTCGAGGAGCGAACAGCAGATTGTTTTCGTCCACCTCGTTGTACACTATATAAAGCCCTGCGTTCGCAGACTGCAGCCACGCAAATCGAAGATTGGTGGAAAGAACATCATCTCGTTTGTTGTATTGCACCAGGGTTTGAATGGTCATCCTTGGCGAAAATGCATAAGTCGCGCGAAATCGAGCAATATCAACCTCGAAGTCGCCTCCTGGTACGGGAAGGTCAATACCACTATGACTCCAAGTTAACTCGCTAGTAAATTTCTCTCCCACTCTGTAACGAATAGTAGAGTCTAGATTCTTCCGATCCCCTCCAAAAAATCCACCAATAAAAGATCGAAAATTGACGCTCAAAGGCGCGCTTTGGTTGCTCCAATAAACTAACTGCGCTTCCTGATGTTTGTATTCGCCAATAGGCACCGTAACACCTTTCACAATTTGAAATGGCTCAAAAACCCCTTCTTGCGTGAAGTTGGTGCCCGTGTGGATTTCCATCCCACTGTTAAACTCCCAGTGATTATCAATATGGAGCCACCCGGTCTGCTGATTACCATCGAAATCCCAATAGCCTCGGTAGTTCATATGGGGCCGGAGCTCTTGCAGCTGGCCCCAGCTATCTGGGCGATAACGATAGCGCCAACCGGCTTCGTATTTCCGGAAATTACGACGTGCAAGAAAGCCAACCTCTGGATTGAAGTTTTTTCCTACTTCAGAGAATCCAGCATTTAAGTTCCAATCCTCGTCCGCATAAGTCCAGGACAAGCCCCCCGCCATGTCATTCCCATTGATGCCGGGGGTCTCAGTTTGAGAAATCCAACCGCGAAACACAGTGTAGTCGCCAATCCCCCACCGACCGTCAATAGCATAAGTTCGATTAAAGTCTGCTGAAGAATCACTCCCGGTTGATCCATCGCCGTCCCGCTCGACGAACATCATGCCAACGGCAGAGCGGTTTGGCAGTTCCTGGTTAATTCGAATAACGGAGAAATCATTGGCGGGAACCGCTCCGTCGATGCCTTCCGTCTTCATACTCAACAGGCCTATGTTAGTGCTGTTGCCAATTTTGCCAGTTAGGCGGGCTCCTGCTTCAATTGGAAACTGAGCTCCCTGATTAATACCAATTCGCCGACTGAAGAATAGTTCGACTTCGCGAGGATTACCGATCGCGAACTGGCCGGCGTTCTCAAGGAAAAAAGGGCGCTTCTCGGGAAAGAACAAGCTAAACCTGTCCAGGTTGACCTGAATATCATCGACTTCGACCTGAGCGAAGTCTGTATTCACTGTGGCATCAAACGTCAGGCTCGGGGTGACACCCCATTTTACGTCGACGCCGTATTCCTCTCGTGACTGGGTGGTGGTTAATTGACCACCGCGCTCACTAAAACTTAGCGCGTAGGGCGTAACTTGAAGCAGGCGCTGACCAGGGACTTCAATGCCTTCGATATAACCCGCCTCGGAAACTCGGTTTAGATTGAAGTTCCGATCGAGCGGCGCCCAGTACGACTCTTCGTTATTACGGCGGATATTGCGCTGAAAATTAATACCCCAGGTTTGCGAATCCTCCGAACCATAGCGCAGCGCGAGGAAAGGAATAGCAAATTCTGCACTCCAGCCCTGATCTGTAATTTGGGCCTCAACCTCCCAGGTAGTATCCCAATTTAGATTGAAGCCCCCGGCACCGCCTCCGCGACCTCCAAACCCACCGCTGCCTCCTTCATTAATCACCTGGGCGTCAAACTCCATGCCCGACGGGTTTGTGCCGAACACGTAACCGTTTTGGCGATCGAGTAAGCCATCGATAATCACGCGAAAACTGTCAGTATCGTCCAGCGGCGAATCGCGGCGGCTGTCAGTAACGAGTATAGCTTCGGGGTCGTCATCGTATGCCATCAAAGCGATGTAAAGAGTATCGGTGCTGAAGCCAACAAAAACTTCTGTTTTCTGACTAGCCGGCTGACCTTCGTTTGGCCTGGTCTGCGTAAATCCGCCGGTCGGTGACACGGCTGACCAGGCTTCGTCTCCGAGGACTTCACCATCAATCGTCGGTAGGATATTCAACATGACAGCTTGCGCAGTCGGACGCACGGACTGAGAGCTGAGGGTTTGAGCCTCAGATACACCCACAATAATATCGAGCGAGAGAAGACACAGGCCCGCACAGAGGGCCTGATGTCGCGTCAGATTAAACATGCGCTTTCCTGTCCCTAGGCATCTGTTCGGCGTTTTGTCGGCTCAGCTTTTTGGGACGCGAAGCATAGCAATCGCCCAACTCAACCCTGAAGCGCTCAAATGTAATTGTTTGTGTCCAAGAAGAATGACTGCGCGAAGCCAAGAGGTGCTGCCCTAGGGTCGTTTTACCGCAATGGCTTGGATTTCAAATCGAGCATCGAACAGCAACGTGCCTGCACCGACAAAAGCCCGGGCAGGGAATTCTTGCGTGAAATAGGTTCGGTAAACTTCGTTAAAACTCGCGTAGTGGCTAACATCGGAGCAAAAAATCTGGACATAAACCAGATCATCCATTGTCATGCCCGCAGCTTCGAGCGTGGCTTTGATTGCATCGAGCACATTCCGTGCCTCATCGTCGACTTCAGCTGGCACCTCTCCATTCTTCAAACCGAGCATGCCGGATATGTAAAGCGTATCATCGGTCATCACAGCGCCACTGAACGGCGAACCATTGCCTCCTGGGCTACTCGAATCGATATAGCTGCGCTCTTGCGCTGCCACTAACTGTCCAGCACCGAGAAACAGTGCGACCAAAGCACAAATCGTTCGACTTCTGCTCGACGCTCTAACCAAGTTTCTACTTAAATTTTTCATCTACTCTTCCTTTTTTCTCCTCTGCGCTCGGCATGCGGAGTCGTTGCTACTAGTATGGCTAACCATAAGATTGTCACGCAAAGCTCTCTTCAAGTGAAGACTTGTCCAAATACCGACAGTTTGTGAGAGGCCGGCTAAGCACCTCCTAGGCTGGCTGCCTTGCGACTGAAAGTCATTGCGCCAGGACCTTAGGTTCTTGATACTTCGCCCACGGTATTCATTGAAACCAAGTCAGGAGCCCATCACACAATGACTTCACGCTGCGCTTGGCCGGGCATGGATCCAGATTATATCGATTACCATGACCAAGAATGGGGCGTGCCGGTTTTTGAAGACCGGGTGTTGTTTGAATGTCTCTGTCTCGAAGGACAACAAGCTGGGCTCAGCTGGATCACCATATTGAAGAAACGAGCGCATTATCGCACTTGTTTTAAGAATTTTGACATCGATCGGGTTGCGCGAATGCGGGACAAGACGATTGAAGGCTTATTAATCGACTGCGGACTAGTGCGAAATCGGCTAAAGCTCTATTCGATTAGGTCCAACGCCATAGCCTGTCAAAAGGTGCGAAACGAATTCGGCAGCTTCAGCGTTTATATTTGGTCCTTCGTTGAAGGCTGCCCAATAGACGGAAAACGTGAAACTCAAAAGACAGTCCCGGCCTCCACACCCCTCAGTGAAGCCTTGTCAAAAGATCTGAAGCGACGAGGATTCAAATTCGTCGGCACGACAATCTGCTATGCGTTCATGCAGGCAGTAGGCATGACTAACGACCACACGCTCAACTGCTTTCGCTATCACCAAATCAAAGAAGAGGCGCTTATACGAATGGGGGAAGGATCAAAGCTATGATTGGATACGTCACACTCGGCACAAATGACCTGGACAAAGCAGCTAGATTTTACGACGCACTTATGGCAGAGCTTGGTGCCACAAGGCTTATGGAAATGGAAGGTTTCATCACATGGGCTGTCAACCAGCAGATTCCGGCACTCTCTCTGACTGCTCCGCACAATGGTCAGCCCGCGACTGCAGGCAACGGGGTGATGGTTGCACTGGCAGCTGACTCTCCAGACAAAGTCGACGCGGTATATCGCAAAGCAATCGAATTGGGCGGAAAATGTGAAGGGCCTTCAGGCAAAAGGGGTGAGTCTTTTTACGCTGGCTATTTCCGCGACCTTGAAGGTAACAAGCTTAATGTGTTCTGCATCATGCAGACCGCTTAGACCCGAAAGACTTCTGTCTAATTTAACTCTGAATTTTTCGCTCTTAGTGGTCCTAATCAGAGCTTTCATGTTTCAGTTTTGCGTAGGCGATTGCATTCATTTCATGCGCCCTTTTACCAAAGACGATCTTGTGCAGCGTATCGCTTATGTATTCCTCGAAATCGTCAACATGGAGATAGGCCGAGACAAAGCCTCCCATTGGATCCAGCGCCAACTCACGCAAATCATATCTGTGATCCTCAGCGACCAATATAACTGGCGTAGCACTACGCAGAGCACTTCTTTTTTCCTGAGCTCGCATGGTAAATAGCAGCTGGTCTCTTGGCTTTTTATATCGGTTCCACCCCGTTATGACACAGGAAAGCCGGTTAGTTAGTAGCCCAAAACACCTGTTATACTGTCCAATCACTTCTCGCGCGTTGGTTTCATTGTAAGTATTGATAGTAGTGTAGAGGCCAGTTTGGCCGATTAGCATTGAGCACTCATCAACCAGCACGTTGTCAAGGTCATAAAGTAAGACTACGGGTTTGTTTCCCATCGCTCAGCTAGTTCGATCTAAAAACTACGCTGGCAGAAATAGGATCTCGCCTCGTGCGAGTAGCATTTGCAGCGACCGATTGATCTTCATAGCCAAAACTGATTCCGAACAGAATTTTTGTTCCGTCTTTTATGTCAAAAGCCTCTCTGACTAAATCCGGATAGCTACGCATGGTCCCCATCGGGCAGCTATGCAGACCGAAAGCTACCATGGTTAGCATCAGAGTCTGAGCCCACATCCCAACATCTATCGCTACGGTGGTTCCAAACCTTTGATCCATCCCAATGAACGCAATGTAGGGAGCATCAAAAAACTCGAAATTTCGCAGTACAGCTTGCATGCGCCCTTCCTTGTCACTGCGCTCGATTCCCATATTGGAGTAAAGTGCTACCGCACATTCTACTTGGCGGGTCCTGTATTCATCGACAAAATCACCCCGATACTCGAAGTCAGGATTGGGCGCCACCCCAGCGGCGGTGTCCGCAACCATCTGATCGCGCAGGCGGTTCTTGAGCGCGCCGGAAGCGATATACACTTTCCACGGTTGCACGTTACAGTTCGAGGGTGATTGCTGGGCAACCTCAAAAATCCGGTCAAGCACTTCCCGGGGCACTTCCCGATCAAGATATCCCCTGACCGAACGCCGTTTATATATTGCATCAATTAAATTGAGGCCTGGATCTTCTGTCGCCAGGTTCTCTATGGCTTCACTCACTACCGACTCCTTTAATTTTTGTTGAACTCAGACTTTCTCAACATTCGCCCACCCTCGAGAGCCAACTAGCTCAGAAGTCGTCCACCATCGACGTCGACAGTTGTTCCTGTGACAAATTCATTCTGCATCACAAATATAATTCCCGCAGCCACTTCTTCAGACGAACCCGCGCGCTTAATCAGATGAGATTGAGTCATACCCTGAAGGGTTACTTGCTTCTTTTCTCCAAAGTGGTCAAACATAGCGGTATCAATTGTGCCAGGAGAGACCACGTTGACACGAATCGGCGCCAATTCGAGAGCTAGACATCGCACCAGGTTCTCAACAGAAGCACCAACACAACTCAAAGGTGATTGCCCAACTGCCAGTTTACGTGCCGGAGAGCCACTTACCAAGGTTATGGCCCCATCATCTTCCACATAAGGAGCACCAACTCGCACAGCATTACAGTAACCCCAGAGCTTGTCATAGGCTGCCTGAAATTGTTGTTGAGTTTGCTCCAAAAAAGGTTTTAAGGTTCGCTCACCACCCACTGCCGCGGACACCAGGTGATCTACTTTGCCAACCTCGCTAAAAATCTTATTAAGCGCCGCAGCATCATGGGTATCAGCTTTTCTAACCTCAAAGCTACCTCCGCTCAGCTGCTTAGCCTTTTCAATGTGGGCATCGGAACGCCCGGCCGCCCAAACCTTGGCGCCCTGGTCAGAAGCCATCTTTGCCGCGGCAAGACCAATGCCAGCGGTGCCTCCAATTATCACAACATTTTTGTCTTCTAGATTACTGTAAGCCATAATTACCTCTGTGCTTCACTATTTAATGATCCTACCCGGATTGAGAATCCCTCTGGGATCTAAAGCCTGTTGAAGGGTCTCCATTAGAGCAATTTCACCTTCCAACGGCGCAGCGGATGATACCAAACCCGTCATACCGCCCTGAGTTGCAGCCGGATGATTGTTCTCATTACACAGCGCCAGAATTTGAGACACCTGCAAAGTGGAATCTGGGCGCAACAACAAGGGCGGACGAATCGCAAGAGCACCCATCCACTCTTTGGAATTTTTCCGTTCAATACCCTTTCCCCCGAGAAACCCGCCTGATCAGACGATTGCTTTGAGTTGCTCATATCAGATCCATTTTTATTGAGTGTACATCTGCCTATATGGTAAATGTTTACTTAGTTAACATAGTAACGGGAGATCTTATGATGATAGCATACTTGCTCTTACAAGACGTCCGAGTAGACCACTGGATGAGCCGCATCCGGACAGTAAGAGCAATAGGATGCCCAACACACTATGAGCCGTATTCTCAGATTTTCATGCCTGCCTTTGTTGCTCGCCTTCTGCAGTAGTTGGGTTCAGCTTACAGGGCCCGGGCAGCTGGTCGAGGTTCGTTCAGAGAGTCGGGTTGGCCCCTGTAAGCCGCTCGGCCGCGCTAGTTCGTCGACCCTGAACAGGCTAATCTTGGTTGAACGCAATACTGCACGCCAGGAAGCTGAGCTTCTTATCCTCGCAAAAAACGAAGCGGGAAATATGGGCGGCAATGCCATTGTTCCAAGAACAAAAGCTGTCGGTGGCGAACAGAGTTTCGCAGTCTACCGCTGCCCCTGATCAAGGCACCCCTAATCTAAGATCACCAAAGGACATTGGAACCCTAAAGTATGGAAAAACTACTGATCTCGCTGAGTGACGCCTTCGCGCAAGTCCCGAACCGCGTCCTGCGGTACCGACATTTTGTGCTAAGCGGACTGATTGTAGTCAGTTCGCTTATGGTGTGGGGTATTTTTACCCGCACCGAACTCGACATGACGACTGACAGCTTTCTAAATCAGGAAGACCCCTCGATGCTGGCGCTAAACGAATATCGCCGTCAGTTCGGCAGCGACGATTCCGTCTTTTTGGTATACCGGGCTAGGGACGGGGATGTGTTCTCCCGAGAATCATTGTCGGCCATTCAGCAGCTGACCGATGACCTTCGATACTGGCAGCAACTGCGTCCGAGCGATTATCCTGACACTATTAACGGAATCGATCTCGATTTCAATGAGTTGAATCATGTGCGACGAGTTCAGTCGATCGCTAATCTTCGCTTCCAAGAAAACCAAGGAGACACGCTGCTCTCCAATCGCTTAGTGCCAGAACGCCTCCCCGAATCCGACGACGAACTCGCAGCAATCAAAGCACTTGCATTGAATCAGCAAGATTACCTACTAGCATTTTATTCAGCGGACGCTCGCTATGGCGCGGTGATGATACAAACCGATTTTGGTGCCCAACCCATTGAGGATTACAAGCCAGCAGTGAACGCCACTGACGTCGTCCTTGATGACAGCTTTATCGACTTTGACGCATTTTCCGCTGATGAAACCTTCGACCTCGAGTTTGATGAATCCGCACAGATTCAAGAAGTCTCATTCGAGCCAGTGGACATGTTGGGCTACACCAACTTCCACGTCGTGACGAAGGCGCTGTACGAGAAGTATGGTGAGCAATTCGAATTCTTCCCTGTGGGCAATCCGCCTATGATGGAGTTCATGATGGAAACTCTGACCCAGATGCAGGTTCTGGGTTTGGTCATGGTGCTGATCTTTACCCTGCTGCTCTATGTCCTATTCAGAAGCTTCAGCGCGGTTTTATGGCCAATGGCAACCATTGCAGCGAGCATGACATGGACGTGGGGTTTCACTGTGTGGTTGGGTGTGACTATCTCGCAGATGATTGGTTTGACCGTGCTGCTAGTTTTTGCCGTAGGCATAGCTGATTGCGTTCACGTGATGAGTGCCTATTTCAGCTTTCGCCGCGAAGGTCACGACCATTATGATGCCTTATCCAAAGCCTATGGCAAGACAGGGTTGGCCATCATGGTGACGACGATCACGACGATGGCTGGCGTGCTGGCCCTGACTACCTCAGAGCTAGTGCCCATTCAGGTATTCGGCATGATGTCAGCCTTTGGCGTTGTAATGGCTTTCTTTTTTACGCTCGTCCTGCTGCCAATTCTCCTCGATCTCTGGCATCCAGGCGCGCCGGGAGCAGACGATGCGAGCTTGGCTGACAGACTGGGTGATCGCTGGAGTAGTCTTAGCACCAGGACCAAGACAGTAGCAGCACTAACATATGTGATTACGCTATATTCGATGCTTGGACCTTGGGTCGGCTCGTATATCACGGTTATTTCGCTATTGACCTACATTGTTGTCAATTGGCAAGTCGCCATTCTTTCTTCAGTGCCGAGCTTCGTAGCACGAAGCCCTTGGCTAGTGCTCAGTATGTTCGCAGGTCTGTTCGTCATCTGCTCCTATGGGATGACGCTGATTCGCATCGATTCCAACATGACTGAACTCACCAAAGAGGGGAGCGCTATCCGAGTCGCGTACGAAACCGTTGACGAGAATATGGCAGGCGCCATGTCGATGGTTATAATGGTCGACACTCATACTTCCGACGGCCTGTATAATCCGCGCCTGATGCAGGCCATGGATCAACTTCAAAGTCGCATCGAAACCCGATACTCCGATCAGGTCACCCGCACCAACTCTTTGGCCAATATCGTCAAGGATACGTATCAGATCATGAGTGATGATGATCCGGCCTATTATCGGGTGCCAGATGATGACCAAATGATTTCACAACTTCTCTACCTGTTTAACAGCGCTAACCCCGAAGATCGCCGCGCGCTGGTATCAGACGACTTTAGCCGCTCCCATATCTCGCTGAACATCTACAACGCCGGGAGCTATCAGTATCAGCGCTTTTTTGAGGAAATCTCACGAGAAATCGATGAGGTATTCGGACCGCTCGATTCGGAGTTCCCGGATTTGGAGGTTTATCTAACAGGCTCGATGGCGCTTCTGATGCGCATGGCAGATGAAGTCGCTAATTCACAGTTCTCAAGCTTCACTTTCGCAATGGCAGTGATCAGCGTCATCATGATCGTAACGCTCGGCTCATTTCAGGGAGGAATCATGGCGATGATACCGAATATGATTCCAGCACTGCTCGGATTTGGCCTTATGGGCATCCTGGGCATTGCGCTGGATACCGATACATTGCTTATCGCACCACTGATCATTGGAATAGCAGTGGATGATACGATACATTTCATGACGCATTACCGGGTGGAACTGATTCGCACTGGCAGCATAAGCGAGTCTCTCGTATCAACCATTCGCGACGTGGGCCAAGCGGTAATGTTCACCACCATGGTGCTGGGTCTAGGTTTTGCCCTTCTCAGCTTCTCCGATTATCTTGGCATGGCCAAAATGGGCTTTTTCGGTTCGGCTGCGATCTTCGTTGCTCTGTTGTGCGATTTGTTTCTGATTCCAGCCATGATAATCATCTTCAAACCGACCTTCGGTGTGAAAGACGCTGACACGCGAATTTATTTTAGGGAGAAAATGGCATGATTGTTCAGCGATTGCTTTGTGCTTTCCTCGTATCGAGTATTTTCAGTGCGCCGGCATCTGCCCAGAATCTTTCGGGACGAGAAATCATGGAACAGGTTGAGGAAAGCCAGCGCGCTACCTCAGACTCTGCATTTAATCGCATGCAGCTTTCGACGTGCCGGTTCGGCATCAAAGACAATCGAATAACCTGCGCCGAACGCCCGCGAATCAAGTCGCTGGAATCCGTCGCCAAGAACTATGGTGATGACGGAAAGGACACAAAAAGCGTCACGATAGTCCAAGAACCCGCAGCGGAGCGCGGCGTCGGAATGCTCTCTTTCTCCTATGACGATACGCATCGTGACAACGAAACCTGGCTCTATCTGTCTGCTCTTGGTCGAGTTAAGCGAATCGCAAGCGGCAATTCTGACGACGATGCTGAACCCGCCTCAGTCTTTGGCTCCGAATTCACTACCGAAGACACTGATACGGGCAAGCTTGAAGAGTACAAAATCAACGTGCTGGAAGACGCTACAGAGTCCGGTCGGGAAGTGTGGAAAATCGAGCTAATTCCAAATGCGGAGCGCGCGCGGAAATCACGATACTCCAAAACCATAAACTACGTCGACAAAGAGCGTTTTGTCGTGCTGCGGGTCGAAATGTTCGATCAATATGATAACGAGATCAAACGATTGCTAGCGTCACGGGTGGAACTGGTCAACGATGTCTGGATGGCCCGCTCACTCACGATGATGAATTTGGTCAGCAACCGCCTATCGAATATGGCCTTTCTCGAAATTTACACGGATGTTGGCGTCGAAGATGAGTTTCTGACAACGCGCACGCTCACAGACGTCGCGTTTCGGGAAACTGAGCTGGAGAAGCTCAGGCAGCAGGTGGATTGATTCCTTCATAATGTCTTTTCTGCGAATCGCCGGCATGGCCCTTGCTCTGGTCTCGCTTCACTGCCCCGCATTATTGCGGGCCAGTCAGGATGAGCCTCTTATTCTTGACCCCGACATCAGTTTTGATCCCAGCATCGATTTCGGCTTTGATGACGAAATTTTCACCAGCACCTTTGGTGAAGAGAGTGAAGAATCTCCCATATCCAACTGGTTAAGAGACTTCACCATCCGCATCAGTCAGTCAACTTCCGGGCAATTCAACAACCATGCGATCGATCTGGGACCCTTCGGTAGCTTTCCGAAGGAAGCCGACTTGGAGACCAATCGGCTGCAATTCAACGTACGCTACCAGAACTCTTTCGCACCGGGCTGGGTCCTGCAGGGAAGCATGTGGTACCGAATTTACTGGAATAAGGATTACGAGTTCGTTAGTAACGAAGAAGCTTCAGAGACCGAAGGTCAGCTGAACGACCTGTTTGTACAGCGCAGCAGCGGTAAGCACAGCTTCAAGCTCGGTCGCCAGACCGTCGTCTGGGGTGAAACAGTCGGCAATTCCGTACTTGATATCATCAACAACAGCGAATTCCGCGACTTCACTATTATTGATATCGAAGATGCCCGCCTGAGTCAGGCTATGCTGGTTTGGGATTATTTCGATTCAAATAACGACAGCAGTCTCTCGACTTTCATAAACCTATATCCCGAGTTCAATCCGGCTCCAATTCGCGGCAGCCCTTTGTTTTTCGACCCCGGCTTTAACCTTCCGGACTACGATCGTGATGGTAAGATATTGATTGAAGCTGGCACTCAGTGGAAGAAATCGTTTGAGGGTAGTGACGTCGCTGTCATGGCAGCCTATCTTTACGAAAATCAGCTTCGATATGACCCGCCGCTACCGGATAGTGCGGATGCAAGACCTGATATTAACGATTTTTTTCTGTTTGGATTTAGTGCTAATCGAGCAATTGGAAAGGTCCTCCTAAACTTTGATGTCGCCTTCAGCCACAACATTCTTGCAGACAGCTTCGCGTTTCCAGGTACCAGTTCGCTTTCCTCCCCGATCAACCTTCGAAAGGACCAGTTGGGCACATCGTTCGGTTTTGAATATGCCATCGACAATGAACAGAACGTAAGTCTGGGCATTCAAGCTCAGACCCTTCTTGACCCAGAAGATGGCTTGCTGGCCGGACAGACACTGACTAACGATGGCGTATTCGGTAGCTGGCTCGTTCGGTACGGTTATGCCCTAAGGAATGGCGACATCAATTTGTCGGCAACCCTACAAGGGGACCTTTCAGCAGAATCCCTGTTGGTGTTTCTGGGGCTGGACTACACGATCAATGACAATTGGTCATTCAGCTCCCAAGTCATCAGCATCACCGCCAAAACCGGGTCGTTTTTGACTTTCTTCGACGAAGATCTTCGTTTAGGAACAACACTTACCTATACATTCTGAGGCAGTTGGCGCGTTTCGAAGAAAACCATCCATTTTATATTGAGGGCAGTATGCAGAGCGGACGCAACACCATTGACAATGCTCTTTTAAAGCTTCTGGGCAAAATAGCAGGTTTCGGGAGCGTCGCACTATTTCTTGTCTCGATTCTCGTGGCCTTTAAGTTTTTCCCCCAATCCCAGCTAAAGAACGACCAGTTGAGCCGATACCAAACGCTCCTAGCGAATATGCGAACGGAATTGGATGAATTTGCTGAGCAGCGCATTGCCTATGAATCGGAAATTGCCAGCTTAAACAAAGAACTCAGAGCGAATCGGGAAGTTGCGGAACTATTGAAAAAAGATATTGCGTTGGCACAAGAACAGATCAGCCCTGATCCCTACCGAAGCGACCAACAGATTCGCGCAAAGGGACTTCATGAGATAGCACGCCAGCAGCGGACAAACGACATTCCAACCCGAGCCGGCTTACTAAACCAACTCACTAGTCTCGAACAGGAGGAAGTGAGCGAAATACTGAGCTTACAGAGCAACTACGGCAGATTTTTACAGGCACTTGATGTCTCGGAAGAGAGGATGGAGGTGATCGTCGATTCTCTGTTAAGCCAGATAGCGGCAAACAATCGCGCACGCCGAGACATCATCGAAGAAAACGTCGGCAATCCGGAGAGTAGCCGGTCAATCCGCCGGGAGCTGTTCGCCCTGGATTCTCCCGCTGCTCAGCGGGAGGCAGTATCCTACTTGCTGTATGAGTCAGAACTGGAGGTATTCGACAGCTTCCAAGAAGAGCGCCAGCAACAGCGTCAGATGTCCCGCACCCACTTACCTGGTGGTTCGAGCGGTCGTGCAGGCAACAAGATGTTCAATGAAAACATAGTCAGAAGGCTGGATAGACAGACTGAAATTCAGATCATCGAGCTGGAAAGTCCCGACGACCCTGCGCCGAACTGAGCAGCAACCATCAAGAATTTTGTCGCCGATCGAATACCTCACGATCAAACTCCCCTTCCCAGTTAGCAACCGCCGTCGCAACGGCCAGGTCGCCCGCGATATTAATCGAAGTGCGTAACATATCCAGCGGGCGATCAATAATGAAAATAAACCCTACCGTCACGGCTATCTGCTGCGGAGTCATACCAATTGTTTCCATTACCGCCGCCATAAGAAACAGGGACGCACTGGGGACCGCGGCAGTCCCGACGGAGACCAGTGTTGTGGTCCCCGCCATGATCAGATAGTCCGTAATCGTTAACTCGATGTTAAAGGCCTGTGCTGCGAAAATTGAGACAATACCGACATAAAGTGCAGTGCCATCCATATTGATGGTTGCGCCCAGCGGCAGCACCGTGGAGGCGACTACCGGCTTAACCCCAAGATTGTCCTCTGCCGCCGACATGGAGACCGGCAGCGTCGCCGCGCTGGATGAAGTGGAAAATGCGACCAGCATTGCCTCCCGAACACCGCGAAAGAAATTAATGGGTGAGAGTTTCAACATAAGTTGCATAATGATGACACCATGCGTTATCACGAGGTGGGCAGCACAAGCAATTAACACGGTTATTGCGAGCACTACAGCATTAATCAGTGCATCAAAACCTTGTGCTCCGGTGACCCTCGCGATGAGAGCAAACACGCCAAACGGCGCAATTTCCATAATCCAGTGTGTAATGCGAAGCACAACCTCGCAAGACGCGTCCATGAAATCCGCGACAGGCTTACCCGACTCTCCGACTGATAATAAGCCTACGCCTATCAGGATAGCGAAGAAAATGATGGCAAGGATGTTTCCTTCCGCAAGAGCAGCGATTGGGTTTTCCGGCACGATGGAAATAAGGCGCTCCGACAGAGGAATGGTCTCCTGGAGGGCTGAAGCAGGCGCCCCCGTTAGATCAACTCCGACTCCAGGTTGAAAAACCGCGGCCAGGACAAGCCCAATCGTGATGGCCGCCAGAGTGGTCAGCATATACAAAATCAAGGTTTTGGCACCCAATGAGCCGAGTTTGGACGGATCGCCCATCGAGACCACGCCTGACACAATGGTCACAAAAACAAGCGGGACAACGATCATGCGTATCAAACGGATAAAGAGATCTCCGACCCAACCAATTACCCCAGCGCCGGGGCCCCATACAGAACCTAGTAATGCGCCAATCACCATCGCCGTCAGGATGCGTTTCCATAAAGCAATCGCAAACCATTTCTCTGTAATGCTCATGTTTTCCATAGTATTGTTCACAGTCACTCCCAATTCGGCGCTCTTGATTTCAGTTACGGGCGATTAGCTATCCACTTGAGCCTCGGCTTCTATCACACACCAATTTTTGAAGATGTACAGGCTGACTTGTGTATCTCTTCCCCTCTCATCCAAAGCACTTTCTTGGCAAATCCAAACCGTAAGATTGGGCAATAAGCACTCACGCATTAAAGCACATGGGTTCCTAATCGCTTCGACAAGAAATATGAATCTTTGGAAGCTTAACTCAACTCAACGATAAGCAGCAGGCCCAAGTCGAGCATCCGCAAGACGCTCAAATCTTCCGCCCACATCAACCAGCAGCTGTTCCTGAAAAGGAGGCGCGATCAAAGTCAGATTCACTGGCTTGCCGCTGTCCAAATAGCCCAAGGGTACCGTGAGCGCCGGATAGTTCGCGAGCGCTGCTAATCCCGCGTTGCGATTATCCACACTCAACAATAGATCAAGGTCATTGCCAGAAAACAGAGTCTCCAAGGCAGCGCGAGCGCTGCCTTGGAGACTCTCACGAAGCCCTTCCAATTCCGCCGGGCTGATGTCCAGATCAACCATACGGTCAACCTCCGCCTGACCGTATGGGATTCTAAGCTCCTGACGCTGAAGATTGAACGCTTGCAGGTCTTTTATGGAATCAATCATGACCAGTCGGGATGCATGAGCTTTCAGATAGGAAGCCAGATCTCTCACCATTTCACCTCCAAGCAGAGTACCGAATCCCTGCATATCAATGTCGGGCAATGTAATCTCGACAACAGCGGCCTCATCAGCCGACAAGAGTCCGAGCGCTCTCTCAAACAGCTCATCGCCCAGATAGCGACCAGGAGCTCCCAGACGCAAGCCTGCTAGAGACTTTTCGCGATAATTTAACTGAAGGTCACCGCTCATCATCGGCATCGCCGTATCACGCTGGTCGTATCCGGTCATGGCATTAAACAAGATTATTACATCAGCGACTGAACGAGCCATTGGCCCTGTCGTGTCAAGAGTGCCGGATATCGGCACGACACCGGTGCGACTGAGAGAGCCGATAGTCGGCTTTAAGCCCACCAGAGAGTTAGCACTTGAAGGAGAGAGAATAGAGCCAGAAGTCTCTGAGCCCACCGCAGCCGCAGCGTAATTGGCTGCAATTGAGGCTCCACTGCCGGCACTGGAGCCGCCTGTATTGAATTGTAACCTGCCATAAGGATTAAGAGTCTGACCGCCCATGGCACTCCATCCGGACGGGCAGTCATCACAGAAGAAATAAGCCCATTCACTTAAGTTGGCTTTCCCAAGAATGACAGCCCCCTTTTCCAGCAACTTCTCTACAATGAACGCATTGCCAGCGAAATTATTTTGCAGCGCGACAGCTCCGGCAGTAGTCGCCATCCCGGCCGCGTTTATATTGTCCTTCAGCAGAATTGGAATACCATAAATTAAGTCCCGCTCGGCGTCGGGGGAAGCGCGCAGCGCACGATCGAGTGCCCGCGCCCTCTCGACGGACTCAGGGTTTAAACTGATCACGGCATTCAGATATCTTGCAGAATCTCCCTCTATCTCCCGAATGCGCGATAAATAAAACAGTGTGAGCTCTTCATAACTGAGATCCCCGGCAAGAACCAGCTCCTGCAGTTCGGCAATCGAAGATTCCATAACCAGCAACTCGAGTTCTCGGTAACGTACCGGCGTCAACGCATTGATTTCTTCATTCAGGCTGGCCCACAAACTGCCATGACTCTGCATGCCCGAGCGAAGTAGTCTGTAGTGCATGCTCACATCGTCCAACTCAGACAGACGCTTTAGGTCAACTGATTCATCGTAATTTGCCGAGACCCGTTCTTGCATGTCCTGCGCTTCTGCCATGCAAGCTACTATGAGGGCCAGCACAATCAGTACCCAGACCGGTCGGTTTTTTCCTGGCATTCCCGTCTCTCCGTTTACCCTTTCATTTCCAGAACCCAACACTTAACACGACACGGCAATAAAAAACAGCGATAGCGCTGCGGCGCTCATCGCGATCCGAAGCGGGCCTAGGGCTTTAGGAGAGCAACCCGATATCTAAGAACAATGTGCACAATCACAAGTACTCAAGCTCTAGCGGCGTAAATACGAGTGCTCGAGCAGTGTTTCAGGACCAGCTCAGAACGGAAAACTAGCGTCACCCAGCGATACACAGTCACGCCCGAGCCCAGCATAGCCGTTTCCCCGACCATGTACATCATCCCACGCACCGTATACGCGGTCCCAGGCGGAGCCTAGCAAGGGCTTTATCGGTTTTGATAAAAAGCACTTTTTGTGCGATCCCGCTCCTGCACCTGAGTAAACCATAGGTTTTTCAGTAATTTTTACTTACCATGGGCTCTCGTGCCTTACTCCTGGGTGAACCATGAAAAGAATTCAACTGCTTCTGTTAATGGGCCCCGTCCTGCTAATCAACTCCTCGCTGGCGCAAGGCGGCCCGCCGCCAGGATATATCGACAATTCGCAAAGACAGATGGCTGAAATGCAGGCGAAGATGCGCTACGGGAATTATCTTGACGCCCTAGATACGACAGCCGAGCGTAGAGCGGAAATCGGTTCTGTCATAACCACCGTATTCATTGAGCGAAATCTGGCGAGTCGCAACCGGGCCGCCGGCGTTGTCTCCTCAGCGAGCCTGGAAGAACTGTCCTCGCCGACATATTT
>DORE01000262.1:0-165 GCA_003514305.1 Gammaproteobacteria bacterium
CGCATAAATCGCTGACAATTAGACTGGTCAGTCCCCTGCGCACGACTGCTTCGCCGGCTTTTGTAAGGCTAACTTTTAGCGCCAAGTCATGTCGATTTAGTTGTGCTCCACAGTGCACAACGCAGCTACCTTTAGGTATTTTCTCACGAATACAGGCCAGTGCTA
>DORE01000262.1:503-2899 GCA_003514305.1 Gammaproteobacteria bacterium
GAATCTCCATCGAGCAAAACTGATTCGCCGTGTTTGATATTCAGCCTGGCCGCATCAGCCGGGGCTAGCGCCACATAAGCGTCTGTCATTCGTTTTTGAATCGACGGGGAGCGCGCAGACAGCTCCTCGCTGCCGAAAATATGAAAGGCCAACGACAGCGCCAGTTGATCAGAATCAACATCTATCTCGCCGACCTCTGGAGGGAAGAAAGCGCCCGTTTCCGTCTTAGCCGTCAGCAGCAAGGTCCCGGTATGTCCCTGCTTAAGTTCGCCATTGACTTCTTCCTGGAATTTACTTATCGACTGATTCGAGTTCCAACTCGGCGCCCAAGCCGACCCAAGGATAGAAGCATCCTTCATTGCAGGCATCCCCTCCATGGAGAAGGCCATAACTGATTCAGTGTCTGTCGGCTGTTTGGGCTCGTGTACATTAAGATTAGCGATCATCGCTGTACGCCCACTATACCGATGAGATTGTCTGGGTATCTTGAGACCGGCTGCGAATTGCGAAAGACGTGGCACTAAACCGTCGAGCGAACCAAAGCCTTCAGACTCCTCACTACAAGCGCTAATGATACTGTTTATATCGCCATTACCCTCAGTCAGCCATCTCCAGCCCGGGCGCGCGTCGGTGACGGGGCGATGAACTTGAAAGCTCAGCTGCGCTCTGCTTTCGTAATTAACGTAGGTCGACTCTTGCTCCGAAAATGCAGTTACGGGGAAAACATGAGTTGCTTTTGCTGTTGTCGGACTGTGCATTTGATCGAGGACGACAACAGTCTCAGCCTTTGCAAGCGCTCTATTTACTGACGCAGTTGATGCGCGACGGTAAAGATCATTCTCAAGCACGATAACATTCGAAACCTCGCCTGCGGCGCATTTCTGTAGCGCTGTACTAAGCATCTGCCCGGGGTTAACCAACAATTCAAGGCCCATTGTGTTTGCTTCTTGGAGAACCAACGCTAAATTTGCTGGCCCATCTCCACTCAAGGCCCTCGCAACATTTGCGGCAGCTTTGACCAGTTCAATGCTTCCATTGCTGGAGCCCGAGACAATTAAAGGGCGTTTTGCAGCCCTGAGCACTCCCACTACCTCGCTCAGTAGCTCTTCATGCTCAGTAGACAAGTCGGTGGGCACAACACCACTGAGAGCCTCTGCTACGGCAAAGGCAAATCTCGCCTGCTCAGCGCAGGTTCCAATGAGCGTTTGTTTCGCGACGTCATCCAGGCGTGTCGCTGCGTTGCTCAGGATGTAAAGCGGACTACGCTCTTTTTGCGCCAATTCGCGCACCGCAGCATCCTGCCAGACAGGAATGTTATTGAGAGAGGCCAACTCTTTGGCTTGGTTCCGAGCGCTCTGGCGAATCGCCAATGCAATGCGAGCCGAAGTGTTGGTAATGTCTTCCCCCACTATGAACACCGCGTCGGCCTGCTCAATTTCGCGCACGCTGGGCACATGAAATGCTCTATCTTTATGCAGCTTGAGTATCAGCTGATTAATCGAATGCTCGTCGTCTGCGATACCCGGGTAAAAGTTAGCTGCACCCACGAATTTTCTCAATGCATAGTTTGACTCATTGCTACTCCGTGGAGAACCAATACCTATGACCTCGCCTTTTGCTAAGTCACCAAAAAGTCGGTCAATCTCTTCATCTGACATTTCTTTGCTTTCGTTGTCGGTCAGTTGCAACGGCTTATTTACGCGTTCTTCGCCGTTTACATACTCCCAACCAAATCGACCTCGATCGCATATAAAGTAGCCGTTTACCTCACTGTTGTAACGATTAACAATGCGACGCAAGCTTCCGTAACGCTCACCCGGGGTGATATTGCACCCTGTCGAACATCCGGCACAAATGCTTGGCGCCGTCTGAAGGTCCCATTTACGCGTGTACGCTTGAGAGAAAACTTTGTCTGTAAAAACTCCGGTGGGGCACACCTCAACCAAATTCCCGCTAAATTCATTTTCCAGCGTACCTTCTTCATGACGACCAAAGTAGGTATGGTGGTGAGATGCCTGAGCTGATAGGTCCGTCCCTCCCGCGTAGTCATCGTAGAAACGGACGCAACGATAGCAGGTGATACAACGGTTCATCTCATGATTGATAAACGGTCCGAGATACTGATTGTGATGAGTGACTTTTTTCTTATCATAGCGACGGTAGTTGTGTCCTGACATGAGGGTCATATCCTGAAGGTGGCACTCCCCCCCCTCCTCACAGACCGGGCAGTCGTGCGGATGGCTGATCATCAAACTTTCGATTACCCGCTCGCGCATGTCGTTAGCCTGCTCGTCAGCGATAGAAATACGGGCCCCGTCAGCAGCAGGAGTCATACAGGCCATAACGATTGTCCCTGTCTCATCGTTCTCATCCCGATACTGTTTTACAGCGCACTG
>DORE01000262.1:3286-11060 GCA_003514305.1 Gammaproteobacteria bacterium
CACTCCTGCAATAGGTTGTTCTCGGGATTTACTTTGTATTCATTCCCATCAACAACGATTTTTGCCATCTAGCTAAACTCCAGCCTCAAAATTAGTCTTTGTACGTACAACGCTTTCGCCTAATGTGGTCTTTGAAGTCTTCTTCAAAGTACCTAAGACCGCTTCCCAATGGAGCGGTGGCACCTGGCGCTAGTGCACAAAAAGTTCGACCAGGCCCCATATATTCAACTTGTTCTTTAAGTATGTTTAGATCCTTCTCACTGCCCCGACCAGATTCAAATTCACGAAAAATAGCATCCACCCAAGGTAGCCCGTCTCGGCACGGCGTACAGAACCCACAGGATTCATGGGCATAGAACTTCATGAGATTTCCAATCATTCCAACAGGACAGGTCTGGTCATCGAGAATGATCATTGTTCCGGTCGCGAGTCTACTGCCACCTTTCTTTGAAATCTCATCGTAGTCCAACGCAAGATCCAAGTGCTCGGGCAGCATGAAATCGGTAGACCCACCACCAGGTAAAAAGGCCTTCAGTCCAAGACCATCCTGCATGCCGCCCGCTTTGTCCTCGATCAGCTCACGAATCGTCACCCCAAGAGGCATCTCCCAGCACCCAGGACTCTTGACCCGCCCACTGACACCGAACATTTTGGTGCCTGCATCCTCACCCTTCCCTAGGCTCCGATACCAATCAACTCCGTAAGTGATAATGCCCGGAAGGTTGCACATTGTTTCGACGTTATTCACGATGGTCGGCTTGCCCCATAGGCCACTTACCTGTGGGAATGGGGGCTTTGCCCGAGGGTTAGCCCTTTTCCCTTCCAAAGCATTTAGCAATGCCGTTTCTTCGCCGCATATGTACCGCCCCGCGCTGGTATGCAGAATGATGTCTAGGTCATACCCAGTTCCTAAAATGTTGCTGCCCAGATAACCCCTAGCATAAGCCTCAGCAATCGCTTGCTTTAACGTTCTTACTGAACCGTGATACTCACCGCGCAAGAATATGTAGGCCTTACTTGCGCCGATCGTGTAGGCGCCGATGATCATCCCCTCCAACAAAAGATGCGGGTCCCCCTCCAACAGCAGGCGATCCTTAAATGTTCCGGGCTCCATCTCATCTGCATTGACTACAAGATACTTCTGCTCCGGCGATGATTCGCCTTGGGGCACAAAACTCCATTTCAGACCGGTCGGAAATCCCGCACCTCCCCGCCCTTTCAGTCCAGATGACTTGATCGTCTCAAGAACATCAGCAGAACCTAGTCCCGCTGCGATTTTGTGAAGCGACTGGTAGCCGTCATTCGCTTCATAACCGCCGATATCCAGCGGCGGTCGAGACATATCAATATTTTTCGTAAGCGGATTAGTTACCAATGTAATTTCCAGTTAGTCTATTTAAGTTCGCGCAATTTAGGCGCCTTTATTCCGATATTGATCGATGATTTCATCTATACCTGTCTTAGTCAGATTGCGATGCAGATCCTGCCCTACCATCATTACTGGCGCATTGTTGCAATCCCCCAGACAGGGTATCGGAATCAGTGTAAATTCGTTGTCTTCTGTTGTCTGTCCATACTGAATCTTCAACTTTTCTGACAAATAGTCTTTGATGTCGTCACCGCGACATATCCAGCAGCTAACGCTGTCGCAGAACAGAATCACATTTTTGCCAACCGGTTGCCGATAGATCAGATTAAAAAACGTTGCGACGCCCTCCAGGTCAGCAACCGACAGATCAAGATACTCAGCGATGGCGAGCAGAGACTCGTCTGAAACCCAGCCATGATAGCTCTGCACAATTTTAAGCGCCTCGAGCCCTACCGCTTGGTTATCCGGATAGAGCGTTTTTTCGTGCTCGATTTCGGAGATTTCCGCCTCCGTTAGAGCTCTTGCCCTGTTCCTGGTGCTAGCAATTACTTGTGAACCCATTTGCTTTTTGTCTGTCTTACCCGTTTAGGCTGTTCATGCTGCCTGATTCTAAGGCAGGCGTTTCTCTCGTTTTGCCCTCAATCAGCAACCGCTTCTCCGGAGTCGGCATTATCGATCGACGTCAGCCATAACGAAGTCGATACTAGCAATAATCGCGATCAAATCGGCGACCATAAATCCTCGGCTTATTTCCGGAATCATCTGCAAGTGGGCGAATGAGGGTGTTCTGATGCGAGTCCGATAGGACGTCGTGCTGCCATCGCTCACTAAGTAGTAGCTGTTGATGCCCTTGGTCGCCTCAATGCCCACAGTGACCTCGTCCGGAGGGATGACCGGCCCCCAACTGACGCTCAGGAAGTGGTTTATCAGTGTTTCGATGTCCTGCATGGTTTTTTCTTTTCGAGGTGGGGTCGTCAGTGGATGATCGGCCTTGTAGTTCCCCGCCGGCATATTGTCGACACATTGTTTAATGATCCTGAGACTCTGACGCATTTCTTCCACGCGTACCGCGCAGCGATCATAACAATCACCATTCACAGCTATTGGGACATCAAATTCGAAGTTCTCATAACCGCTATATGGCCTGTTCTTCCTATAATCCCATTCCAGACCCGTAGCCCTGAGCCCTGGACCGGTGATTGCCCAGTCAAAAGCTTGCTGCGTGGTGTAGGAACCAATTCCCTGGGTACGGCGCTTCAGAATGCCGTTATTCATTACCATCTGGTCATATTCGTCAAGTCGGGGGGGCATGAATTTCAGCAATTCTCTAACTCGAGATTCCCAACCATTAGGCAGATCCTGAGCAACCCCTCCAATCCGGAACCATCCCGGATGCATTCGGGCACCGCAGATCGATTCAATGATATTGAAAATACGCTCCCGCTCGACAAACATGTAAAAAATAGGCGATAGTTGTCCCACATCCTGAGCAAAAGTTCCGTAGAAAAGTAGATGGCTGCAAATGCGGAACATTTCGGCTAGCATCACCCGTATAGTCTGCGCTCGCTCAGGCACTTCAATGCCGGCCATCTTCTCAACAGCCATCACATAAGGTAAGTTGTTCATAACCCCACCGAGATAATCGATGCGATCTGTATAAGGGATAAAGGTATGCCAAGACTGCCTCTCACCCATTTTTTCGGCACCGCGGTGGTGATAGCCAATATCGGGAACTGCGTCGACCAATATTTCGCCGTCAAGCTGCAAGGCAATCCGGAATGCCCCGTGAACAGAGGGGTGATTGGGCCCGAGATTCAGAAACATAAACTCTGAAGTATCTGACTTGCGCTCCATTCCCCATTGCTCGGGGTTGAATAACAGAGCATCTTGCTCGAATGCCTCTTTTTCATCATCAAGTGAGAAGGGTTCCATCTCAGTTGCCCGAGCTGGGTGCTCTTTGCGCAAAGCGTGGCCCTGCCAGGTTGGCGGTAACACAATGCGGAACAAATTCGGATGCCCATCGAACTCGATACCAAACATGTCCCAGGTTTCCCGCTCATACCAGTTAGCGCTTGGCCAGAGATCAACGACAGTTGGCAATTTAAGGTCAGAGTCCATGAGCGGCACTTTCACCCGCACGTCACAATGTCCTGAAAAAGACGTCAAGTGATAGACAACAGTGAACTCTGAAGCAGGCTGGCCCTCTCGGTTTACCCTGACCCGCTCATCAATACCGGTAACATCAAGCAACATCTCAAATCTAGGTTGACTTTTATCCCTCAGGAACTTCAGAAAAGCCTTTACGGTGCTACGATCAACCCAGAATGTTGGTATCTCGTCGACAGTCGCCTGCAGACACAAAACTTGATCCAGAAATGCACTATTCATCTGGTTGATCAAGGGATTGTCCTGATCTGCGGGAGTGATGATCTGGGCGCTTTGCATGGGGTTCTTTGTTAGGTTACCAATACAACTGATTGAATTTTATCACACTTCATGAGGTGACCGGAGCTCGGTCGCAGCGATACGAGAGTCATGACGGGCCTCTCTCTGAACCGGATTCACCTCGCTTTGGATGATACCTTGATCGTTGATAACCCAACTCAGTGGGCGCCTTTGCCGCCCTATGGACTCCTGCAGCAGAATTAATCCCTGAAGCAGGGCTTCAGGACGAGGCGGACACCCTGAAACATAGACATCGACTGGCAGAAACTTATCTACGCCTTGGACAACGGAATAGATGTCGTACATCCCGCCGGAGTTTGCGCACGACCCCATGGAAATAACCCATTTGGGTTCAAGCAACTGGTCATAAAGAAGCCTAACAACAGGCGCCATCTTACGAAACACTGTTCCCGCAATCACAATCATATCCGCTTGACGCGGCGTCCCTCGAATTACCTCTGCCCCGAAACGAGCAAGGTCATGCCTTGCCGTAAATGCGGTTGCCATTTCTACGTAACAGCAGGATAAACCAAAGTTGAATGGCCATATTGAGTTTTTTCGCCCCCAAGCAACCATGTCTTCCAATTTCGCCATCATCACGTTTTGACGAATGAAATCGTCAACCGCGTTGCCGCCTGGCTGCGGCGAAGCGGAGTCATCAGCTCGCTGTAATTCCCAATTCATAACTTTAAGGCCCTTCTATTTACTACACCGCCCGGCCCTTTAAGCCCACTCAATTCGCGACGCTGAGTTTCAGTGCGCCAATCGAGCGCCCCGATCCGCCAAAGGTAGATCAGAGCGACTATTAGAATAGAGATGAAGACACTGATTTCGATGAAGCCAGGCCAACCAGCCTGTTCTACTGCAACCGCCCAGGCAAAAAGAAACACGACTTCAAGATCGAAGATGATGAACAAAATAGCCGTCAAATAAAAATGAACAGATATGCGGAATTGCGCACTACCAACGGAAATAATGCCCGACTCAAAGGGTGTGTTTTTATATTTGCGATTGATTTTTTGACCGAGGAAAAACGAGAGTCCAAGCATCACAACCACAACGGCGAGCACCAGACCGGCATAGAATAAAAACGGGGTGAGCGCTTCAATAAAAGTAGGTGTTTCTTCCAAGACGTTAACCAATGCTTTGGGTTAAATAATCCAGTAATTCTAACTCTGGGCCCTGATGACAAGACCTTGCTTTTACTTACCGCCGACTCATGCCAGCGGCGTGATCTCGATTAGCTGGGCAATTCAGAATGATGCTTCCATTCAAGCCCGCTCAGGGCAGCTCGAAGGTCTGTCCTGCTTTGCCTAAAGAGGCTTTTTGCAATGCCGGCTTCGCACTGTGGCGAAGCCGCTATACCGTTATGACTAAATCGTATTTTGAGGCTCGGAATAGCTCTCTCTATCGCTCCTAGCAAGCGCGACGAAATCTACACGTGTAGCACGTAGATATCAAGGATTTTATAGCTGAGAAGCACTCTGAATAGCTAAATTTTTGGTGGTTTTGACAGCATGATTCCAAGTTGAAAACACGCATAGCTGCTTTACACAAAATCCACATGCGATCATTGACTCGGGAAGCAAAGCTCTGCACAACAAACCTAACAAACTCGATTCAACTCATCCAACGCGGCCGTCTTGCAGGCTTTGGTCAGAGTCGGATAATTAGCAAAGGCAAAATCTGATCATCGTGCCATCCACTGGCCTCAGTTTGCTCATCAAGGCGACTACAATAGCTGACAATACGCTTATGATAAGCAGCGCCTCGTGTACACTAATGTCAAAATGCTCATAACTGTCTCGAATAAGTCAAAGGCTTTTCCAGGTGTTTACTGGTCGAGCAAATACGGCTTGAAGGCAGAGCTGACACTTTTAGCGAAAACAGTACCTCTGTTTACAATAAGAAAAGCTGCGATGCTCCGCTCCTCTGCGTGCAAATAGGCTAATTCCTCGCCCATGACCATGTAAGCCGTAGCAAGCGCATCTGCCAAGGCAGCTGAGTCTGCGATCACGTAAGCAGCGGCTAGGGCATGAGCAATTGGCATACCGGTTCGGGGGTCGATTTCATGTGAATAGCGAACGCCGTCGACTTCGAAATAGTTGCGATAGTCTCCGGACCCCGCTACAGCAATTGTTTGCCCAAGGCTTGAGAAAATTTCATAGACCTGAGATTCTTGGTCTATAGGTGCCTCGATTGCCGGGACCCAGCTGCTGCCATCGCCCTTTAGTCCCCTCATCTTCAGTTCACCGCCGATTTCAATAAAGTAACTTTCCAAGCCCCATTCATCCAGCAGGCTCGAAACTTGGTCCACTGCATAGCCCTTAGCGATGGCGCTTAAATCGATCATTAGATCGCGAGTCTTTGAGACCTGTGACCGATTTTCATCAATCATAAGATTCTCAAAGCCCATTCGTATTCGAGCTTCCTCAATGTCCTTGCTGTTGGGAATACTGACCTCTGGCAAGTTATCCTTGGGCCCGAATCCCCAGAGGTTCACCAATGGCCCGACTGTAGGATCGAAGGCTCCCGACGTCGAAGTAAACACTTCACGAGCAAGCACCAATACCTCCAGCATTTCCTGAGAGACAGTAAACGGCTTTCCCACCTCATAACTGTTAAGGCGAGACAGCTCGGAGCCTGGCACATACGTGGAGAAGATCCCCCTATCAAGTCGTGACAGCATATTTTGCACCTCACCTGCTAGAGCTCCGGGTTCACCCTCGCCGGGCACTTCAATCAACTGAATCTGGTAAGAAGTCCCCATAGTGAACCCCTCCAGACTGAAGCGCTCGTCTTCTTCCTTGAAAGCAAAAAGAACGGAAGCTACCGCCACGATGAGGGAAAGAGCAATCAAACTGTGATGATTGTTGGCTATCATTGTCTCATGGGCGACGCTGCGAAAGGAGGATCTCGCCAAGCCCAACAGTCATTCGGGCGTCGGCACAGCTGAAAGGTTTGAGTTAAGTTTCCTCTGGGTAGGCCAGGTAGTTTACACCAGCCATCTTGTAAACCATGCGACCTACCTGACAGCAGTATCCAAATTCATTGTCATACCAGAGGTACAGGACGCAATGCTTACCGTTCACAATCGTGGCGTTTGAATCGACAATCCCAGCCTCGCGACTGCCAACAAAATCCGAGGAAACCGCGTCTTCTGATTGGGTGTAATTAATTTGATTTTGCAAGTTCGAGTGCAGCGCTATTTTGCGCAGAAACTCGTTCACTTCGTCTTTAGAGGTCTCCCGCTCCAAACTGAGCGTCATTATAGCCATAGAGACGTTTGGAACCGGCACGCGAATCGCATTACCAGTTAACTTCCCCTCTAGTTCAGGCACGGCCTTCACCACGGCTTTCGCAGCACCCGTTTCAGTAAGCACCATGTTAAGCGCCGCGCTGCGCCCGCGACGGCTACCTTTATGGTAGTTGTCAATCAGATTTTGATCGTTGGTATAGGCATGAACGGTCTCAATATGACCACGATTGATGCCATATTCATCATTAACAACCTTCAATACAGGCGCGATAGCATTCGTCGTGCAAGAAGCCGCGGTAACGAGCTTGTCATCCGCATTCATTTCATGGTCATTGATACCGTAAACGATATTTTTCAAAGTTCCCTTGCCCGGCGCCGTTAGTAGGACCTTGCTGACCCCCTTGGATTTGAGATGTAAGCCAAGACCTTGCTCGTCACGCCACTTACCGGTGTTGTCGATGATTAGTGCATCCTGAATCCCGTATTTGCTATAGTCGACTTCGTCTGGATTGTTTGCATATATAACTTGAATGACGTTTCCATTGGCGATCAGGCTATTATTTTTTTTATCGATCCGAAGTGTGCCCTGGAAGGCACCGTGAACCGAATCATTGGTGAACAGATTAGCTCGTTTGATCAGATCGCCTTCTCCTCCTGGTCGAACGACAATTGCTCTGAGCTTCATGACTTCACCGGTGCTG
>DORE01000180.1 GCA_003514305.1 Gammaproteobacteria bacterium
TTTCCGGTATCATCGGCATGGCCTCTATTGGTACTACTTAATCTAAGTTAGCAATTGCAAAGGCAGATTGCGACACTGCGTGTCGCGCTCAGCCGCACTGTTAGCCTTGCCTAGCGATTCATTTCTTCTTCAATCTCCAGACGCCGCGCCCCCGCCAAAATGCCAGGTAGCGCACGATTCCCCTCGTGACAGGAGTATTCGTATAGGCCAGAAGAAGGTCGCATCGGCATCTCACCCGTCCATGGATCAGTGTAAAGTTCCGGATCTTCGATGGTAAAGCTGTAGCGGATTTCATCGTCAGACACCCGACGGAAGCGCTCTGTGAGCACCATATTCATCGACGCATTTATGCCATAGCCTTGCGCAATCTCCCATTCGCTGAAATTCTTAGTGGTTACGACCAAGGTTTCGCCATCGTAGTAACCTACAGAATCTCCGAGCCATTTGCGGTAGGGTAGATCGTGATGGCTCTCGTCTATTTTCACAATCCGCGCGTCATGAACCATCTCGACCACCAGAACAACATGATCAGGGCTCTGAATAATTTGCATGTTGTTGTTATAGACGCTACTGATAAATGGTGTGCTGGACGAAAAAGCTTTCAAGCAACGGTCAGAGAGCGGCCTGCCCTCTGGGCCATCGCTTCGGCCAAGGGAACCCTGAACTTGGAACACGGAATTAGCTTGCTGACGTCGGATCATGGCTCCTTGTTCACGATAAGGAATTCGACCATCTGGCGGATCAATGATGATAGACGTGCGGTATTTTCCATCAATTAGTGCGAGCGAGTCCCCGATGCTGAAGTACTCAGGATCGTAACCACCCACATTAGCAGGATCATTTTTTCTGTTAGTTCCAAAATTTTGGTAATCATCAAGAATCTTGGAGGTGGGCTCCAGTGTGCTCAGCATGGAGCCTTCGTCAATCTCAAGTTCACTGTAATGGGCGGGCCGCTGCAGGCCTGTGCGCGTTTCATAACTCCATGTGCCCTGCAGGTCGGGCGCGCCGAAATCCAACATTGGTGTGGAGTACTCGTTTTGACCGTTAGCTGCCGAAACAACAAGCCCGGTCAGAGTCAGGGTCAAAGAGCACGATTTCATCATGTTACACATCAGGCGTTCTCCAGCATATCGGCAGAAAGGATAGATTCTCACAGGTTCGCTGCCGATTATAGAAAAATAGAAAAGTTTGCTACGGATAAGGGCAATTTCCCTCAAATCTTACAGATCGCTCTAGATTTACAAAGCTAAAAATCAGTGAAATGGTTGCGATTAGAGGTGGTTGAGATTTAACTCAAGCTCATTTCAGTCGTTATTGACGCGCTCCAGAAGCTCTACAAGAGAAACCTGCGGCAACAAATGATTGAAATTCCACATTACTAATAAAAGTTGCTAGCGGTGGGATCTCCCAACGCTGATACGCCCAATACCGATCCATGGAGGATTTACGTTTCTCATTCGTGGCTTGGCCGAAGGTGGGCTGCCATACGAACGCAGAGGTTGCCGTCAGCATAATTCAAACTCTCTGGTTCCTGGTAATCTTTCCTATGCCAGTCATTCTGTTTTTCCGATGCAGTAGCAATTTCTCGCCTTTCAGCCCCGCACTTTTGTCGCACGCTTTCTATGCTAGGATGGATATGACGAGTCTGACGGAGAGCCCAATGAAAATCATGATATACACGGTAAGTGCTCTCACTTCCGCTCTGCTTGCGCTGACCGCTCGTGCGGAAATTGAAATTGATCCTGATGCTACTATTCATGATTCCCCTACCACCCTCATAGGAGTGAATCACATCGGCCTTTCGGTAAAAAACCTGGAGAGCACGCTCGCTTTTTACCAAAGTGTTTCGGGCTTTAAACTAGTTTCTCGGCAATCGTTTCGCAACAGTGCTGCTGCCGACCAGCTCTTTGGCGTAGACAACGTCGCATACGAGATTGCCGTGCTGGAAGCGCCTAATATGCTATTCGAGTTCATTCAATTCGAGCACAATGCTTATACGCAAATGAGGAAAATGCCGGTAAATGGCCCGGGCATGACTCATACCTGTTTTCAATCCGCATCGAATGATTCTGGGTATGAGAAATTCAGCGACGCCGGAGCAGCCATTCTTTCATACGGCAACCAGCCGATTGATCTCGGTGGATACGGGGTAACTTATGCTTACGGATATGATCCTGAAGGCAATATGTTCGAGATGGAACAACTAGACTCTGGGCCTCTAGCACAGATAGAAACTAATCTGCGCTGGATCGATGAAGGGCATAGTATGTGGATGACTCAAGTCGCTCTTGTCACCCATGACATTGAAAGGCTGACCAACTGGTACAGTGATGTAATGGCATTCAGGCCTTATCGAGTAGGCGATTACGAAGGGCATCCACGCATGGCCGAAGTTGCAGGTGAGCCCTATCTTTCTCTATTGGCTTCTTGGTTTCGCATGGATTCCCACGCTAAAACTATTGAGCTATGGCAATACCGCGACCCGATCACGCCAGAACCAACCGGCAAAAAGGGCGTGACCGATTTCGGATATACCTTTTCGATCGAAGTAGGTGATATCTCAGCAGAATATGATCGAATGACAAGCCTCGGCGTAGAGTTTGTCAGCGAGCCGATAGATATGGGCGAATATCATCAGGTTTATGCACATGACATTGACGGAAACGTCTTTGCGCTGCGTCAGTGGAATAGTCCCAGCTCACAGTTCTCGGTACCCAATCTCGAGCAGTAAGATCTTCGCCATACAAAATCACCGCTAGCGATTGGGTGGCGAAGTCAAGTCTTTGATCAATCAGGTAGCTTTACTGCCAAACTGCCGGCGGCATCGACGCCCCCCCCTCGCGATCTTGCTGCTGTAGCGTACCTCCTTGCTAAATAGGTCCTGTGTATCTAAAGCATCAAGATTTTGGGGTATCGGAAAAAAAGAAGAGGTAGAATGTCGCCGTGAATTCCGTACGAGCAGATATGGTGGAAACCTGACATGCAAAAAATTAATGCATCGCCGTTGGTGTCCCTCTCGGCACAAATAGATGAGCGAGATCTTTTGAATTTAGCCGACGACGGCGTTCAGTTAATTATCTGCAATCGACCCGATGGCGAATCTGCCAACCAACCTTCATTTAATGTAATCAAGAAGGCAGCTCTAGAACTCGGCATAGAGGCAGTTTCAATCGCCTTTAAAAGCGGCGAGATGGATCTTCATCACATTGAGTCTTTTACTCGCTTACTCAACACAGGCAAAAAAACGCATGCCTATTGCCGCACCGGAAACCGATCTTTCTGCCTGTATGCAGCCTTCCATGCCAGTACAGGTAAACCCGAGAAAGAAATCACCGCACTATCGAAGGAGATCGGTTACGACATCACACAATACATCACGCCCTACTATTCTGGAGGTCATAATCCTCTGGAACGCTTCGAGACAGAATAATTAATGGCATGGCCCGCGGCATCGTCCCCTCTTGTCGAGTCTATAAGACACTATAACAGGCAAAGCTTCATCAGCGACATGGCTGCCTCGATAATCGTGGCCATCATGCTAGTACCTCAGTCACTTGCCTACGCCATGCTGGCGGGGCTACCCCCAGAAGTAGGTCTTTATGCAAGTATTGCTCCGCTAATTGCATACGCCGTGCTCGGAACCAGCAGCACCCTGTCGGTGGGTCCGGTAGCGATCACTTCTTTAATGACCGGCGCTGCCCTGACGGAGGTCGCCCAACAGGGCAGCGCCGACTATCTGACCGGCGCTATTATCTTGGCGGCCCTGTCCGGAATCATGCTAATGGTGTTTGGGATACTGCGCTTGGGATTCTTAGCCAATTTCCTTTCACATACCGTGGTTTCTGCATTTATTACAGCTTCAGCGCTGATCATCGCTCTCAGTCAGGTTCGTCACATTCTCGGGATAGAAGCGGAAGGAGATAACCTATTCGAGCTAGTGCGCGCAATCAGTGTTCAGCTGAGTCATACCAATTTCCATACCACGCTCATCGGCCTTGCGACGCTTACCTTTTTGTTTGCATTGAGGATTTGTGGTGCCAGTATTCTGCAAAGAGCGGGCCTGCCTTTGCAGGCAGCCGAGCTAATAGCTAAATCTGCGCCCGTAATCGGGGTGATTATCACAATTCTACTCACTTACAGGTTTGCACTTGCTCAGCGCGGAGTCTCAATCGTAGGGGAAATTCCGACGGGTCTGCCTGCGTTCGCCTTACCAGCTTTTTCAATGGAGTCGGTTGAAATATTGCTGGTACCCGCAGCACTGATTTCTATTATCGGATATGTCGAATCGATATCTGTCGGAAGAACATTAGGGGCACACAGAAACGAACGGGTAGACAGCAACAAAGAGCTTATCGGTCTTGGCGCCGCAAACCTGGCCTCAGCGCTTTCGGGCTCGCTACCGGTAACCGGAGGCTTCTCAAGGTCCGTAGTAAACTTTGATGCCGGCGCAGTAACGCAGGCGGCCAGTATTTATGCGGCCATTCTTATTGCTTTGGTATCGTTGTTTTTGACACCAGCCCTGTTTTTTTTACCTAAAGCAACACTGGCCGCGATAATCATTGTTGCTGTTCTGTCATTAGTAGATTTTTCAATAATCAAAAAAACCTGGCGCTATTCGATTGCCGATAGCCTCGTCCTACTAATTACCATTGGCGCAACCCTTGGCTTGGGGGTAGAGACGGGCGTTAGCTCTGGTGTAGTGTCCTCTCTAGCACTTCATCTTTATCGAACGTCGAGGCCGCACATTGCAGAAGTCGGTCTAGTCAAGGGTACAGAGCACTTTCGCAATGTGCGCCGGTATGAGGTCAAAACAGTCTCGGAAGTCCTGTCTTTGAGGGTTGATGAAAGTCTGTTTTTTGCGAATGCAAGTTTCCTTGAAGATGAGATTTTCATGCAGCTGAGTAGGCGCCCAGCAATCAAGCACGTCATCTTGATGTGCAGCGCGGTGAACGAAATTGACTACAGTGCACTTGAAGTGCTGGAAGAACTAAACAGACGATTCACGGAGCAAGGGCTGGCACTCCACTTTTCTGAGGTCAAGGGGCCTGTCTTTGATCGATTGGAACGTACCGCGTTCGTGAGCCGCCTATCTGGAAATCTTTATCTTTCGCAGCATAAGGCCTTCACGGACTTGTGTGAACGCTTTCACTACAGCTCACCATCCCAAGAGCGATAGACACCACACTTAAAGCCGCATCGGAACAAATCGAGTCAGTCCAAGGAAAACCCGATGGGATTTTCAAGATCGACGGACCGAAAAACTGAGTTGCGTTTTACGGTAACGGCATCTCACCACTTTCCTGATCACGCGCCGGCTGAAACGCTGCCCGGGGCTGATCGGTTCGAACCTGCTCCAGCCAGAAAACGCCATCATAGGGATAGCTGTTGCCGCGAGTACCGATAAAATCAAGATCGCCATCGCCATCGAGGTCACGAGCCATGAATTTGTCAAACATTCCACGCTTGCGGCGTGAAATATCATGGCGTCTCCATTCTCCATGAACAGCCTCTGCGCCAGGATTTTCAAACCAACCAATCCGACCAAGAGCGCCATCAACCCCCACTGAGTGGTCATCTCCCGTCCGATCACCGCGACTGTAACTGCCAGCCATCAAGTCAATGTCTCCATCACCATCGATATCTGCGACTGCATATCCGGTGTGACTGTCGGGCGCAAAAGTGCCGATGTAGTTGGCATTCCACGCGTCGCCCTTTCTAGTCGGCTGCTGGATCCAGACCAGACCGCGCGGTGCTGTGCCGATAATATCAAGCCGACCGTCGCCGGAGAGATCTGCATACTCAAGGTTGAAGCCTGACATTTGTGCGCCGTTGATGCCAACCGCCTGCTCAATGAACGTCAGTGTTCCATCACCTTGGTTTTCAAAAATAACCAGCCTGGATTCGCCTCTGGTGCCGACGACTATATCCAGGTCCCCGTCGTTATCGATGTCCACGGGCTCCGCATTTTGCGGAATGCTGTAGTTTCCTAAAACATGGACCTGCCAGCTATCCCCCTGCAAAGGGTCCCCGTGGAGCGTGTGAAGCTCAACAGGTGTCGAACGAGCATAATCTGCCGGACCGGGGGTCTGAGCTCCTTTGTTCGGCGCCGTGAGCTCAGGCACACCGTCATCATTAAAGTCTGCTGCAAACACACGTATGTACGACCCCTTATCTCTCGTTAGGGGCAAAATCAAACGCTGCCACACTTCACTGCGGGAGCCGTTTCCTGGATTCTGTAGATAGATCAGATGAGAACGCTCGGCAGCCACCACGATGTCTAACCAACCATCCTGGTTTAGATCCGCTAGAACCGCATCCTCGGGTGCGGGGACATCTTCTGCTTCGGCCACAGTAATATTGAACCAAAGATCTGGATCATTCGATCCATAATGAATGCGCACATGGCCTGCTATCGGCGGCACAAAATCCTCTAAAAACGAACCGGAATCATATTCTGCGTCCGACTCATGAACCGATACGATGTCCTCGATCCCATCTCTATCTATGTCTCCCATTACAAATCCATCGCTGCCGCTGAAATTGATGCCAGCAGTCACGGGGTCGTCGATGAGATGCTCCCTCCAGCTGATGTAATCGCCGCTTGCAGATTGAACTACGGTCAGAGTTTCCCCTACAAGAGGCTGAGCATGGGCTGATCGGAAATTGTTTGTAAAAACACACAGGACGGTCAGTAATGCAGCAGTACGAAATCGTTGAATGATCATGGTTAGCTCCTTGTTTAGTATAGTTTAACAAGGGGCTACCGGAAAATTCATCTGATAATCATTAACTGTTCTGTCTTGCAATTACGCTTGCTGCGCTGACGCCCCATCTTCCAAATACATTACAGAGTGCGCAAGGCTGAAAGTATCTGTGACAACTACGTTTACGACACTGGACAAAGACTTGATGAAGACATACCTTTGGTCAAACCATTCTATAGAATTTTTAGGAAAAATCCGCATGCGAACCCGCCTTTCCCTGATCGCACTGGTGCTGCTGAGCGCTGGGCTGGTGTCCACATTAACCACAGCCCAACCGGGCCTGAAGCCCGATTACACAGAAGTAACCGACGAGCGCCTTATAAATCCAGAAGCACACAACTGGCTATCCTATCGCGGCACGCTCGATGGCTGGGGCTTCAGCCGATTGGAAGAAATCGATGACGGTAATGTCCATCAACTTGAACCGGTTTGGAGCTTTTCAACCGGAGTTCTCGGCGGACATGAAGCCCCGCCTATAGTTAACGATGGCTTAATGTTTGTTACCACGCCAGGAAATCTGGTTTACGCGATTGATGCCGCCAGTGGCAATTTACAGTGGCGCTATCAACATGATCTGCCCGAAACCTATATCGCTTTTCATCGGACCAATCGCGGCGTCGCCCTGTATGGAGATAAGGTCTACACCGCAACGCTCGATGCACGCGTGGTGGCTCTTGATGCAGCTACTGGGCGTAAGGTATGGGACAGCACTGTTCAAGATAATAATTTCGGTTATTACATCACCATGGCGCCATTGGCGATTGACGGTAAAATTCTGGTAGGCACCTCAGGAGGCGAGCTGGGCATTCGAGGATTCGTTGTGGCACTGGATGCGGAAACCGGCGAAGAGGTTTGGCGAACCTACACTGTTCCTGCGCCTGGAGAAGCGGGTAACGAGACATGGCCGGGAGAGTCCTGGCGGACTGGCGGTGCGGCTGTCTGGGTTCCGGGTCACTATGATGCGGAGCTGGGCCTAGCCTATTTCGGTACCGGCAATCCAGGACCATGGATAGGAGACCAGAGACCTGGCGATAATCTCTATACAAACTCAGTACTGGCGCTAGATATCAAGACAGGTAAGATTCGGGCCCACCATCAGTACCACTGGAACGGCTCATGGGATTGGGATGAGGTCTCGACGCCGATTCTGATGCCGGTTGAACGCGAGGGTCGGATGATTGACGCGCTAGTGCATCCTGGCCGCAATGGCTACTTGTGGACCCTCGAACGATCTGCGAACCAAATCAACTTCGTCGACGCAGAGCCCTATGTTTATCAAAACGCGTTTGCTAGCCTCGACCCTGAAACTGGACGTCCTACTTATGATCCGGAACACAAGCCAACCACCGGCAGCACCACTTCTTTCTGTCCCTCGCTATGGGGCGGCAAAGATTGGCCTCCTGCGGCCTATAATCCGGAAACCGACCTGCTATACATACCGGCTAACGACAACCACTGCGGCGTGATCGAAGGCCGCGAAGTGACGTACATGCCGGGGAGTTCTTACATGGGCGCCCGCACTCAGATGACGGTACCAGAGGGAACAAACCATATCGGCGAAATTCAGGCCTGGGACATGAACACTGGCAAAGAGGTGTGGACCCGTGAATTCGATTCACATAACTGGGGCGGTATCCTAACTACCAGCGGTAATCTCATTTTCAGCGGCGGAACCAGTGACCGCATGTTTCGGGCGCATAACGCTTCCAACGGGGAGTTGCTGTGGGAGTTCAAAACCAACTCCGGCATCATAGGTGTGCCCTCCACGTTTTCGGTTGACGGCAAACAATACATCGCCGTACAGGCCGGCTGGGGGGTGGACGCAGCTAGCATGACCGCCCGCCTTGATATGGTGCGGGGTACTCGAACTTTCGTCCCGCAGGGCGGTGTTATTTGGGTGTTCGCGCTGCCCGACTGATGCTGCCGATACGCTTGGCAAGACTTTGTATCAGCCGGAGGTGCCGCCTCCGAAGCGTGAGAAACCAATATGACACCCGTGAGGGCCGCCATGGCTTTCTTTAGGTGGCCATGACCGCGCTCCTTTCCCTGCCAATTCCGACAGACAGCGACGTGCCGCCCGAACCCCACGTTCATCTGACGAAGCTTTTTCCGGCTTAATTGTTCTTATTGAGCGACGTGCCCGGTTCACAGGAGATTCAAAGGTTTACTCAAAAATAATGCGAAGCTTAGCCTTTGCCAATCCCGAACAATTGGCGTCAGCAATTCAAGGTCATGATGTTTTGTTGATTGGGATGACGGTGATGCCAGTCGGTCTCTGACTGGTACACATGGCCAATTTGGCAAAGAGTAGCTTCGGAATATTTGTTGCCCATCAATTGCATCACATAAGGCTGCGCTTGATCATTGAAACCGCAAGGCAGCGACAGCGTCGGTGTGCCGGCAAGGTCTGCTGGTATCGTGAACTGGCCCTGAAAATGTTTTACCACGTCCTTCATCGCTTCTGCGTCACCCTGCTGGGCAGCTGCATTGACTTCAAACACCATGCCTCCTGAAGGACAAATAACTGCATCAACCTCATACAGCGCCGCTTCGAAACGTGCGCTGAATTCTGCTCGCTGCTTTTCTGCTGCGACATATTCTGCTTTTGTCATCCGCATACCCATGCGAAGGACATTGCGCAAATAACCTCCATATTCGTCCTCCCTTTCAGGAAAGAACTCTCGATGGGCTCTGAATGCTTCATAGCTCGTCAGCGGTAGCCAGAGATTACGATATTCCATGGCCCCTTCGCGGGGCATGTTCACAGCGACACATTCCATGCCAAGTGCGGTCAACACGGCAATGGCGTGCTCGAGTGCTTCAACTAACCCCGGGTCAGTGCCGTGACTGAACCAGCCGGCATCCAAGCCAAGGCGCAGACCATTCAAATTTGTTGCAGCGAGCTCGGCAATCTCCGTATCCTCCCGATTCAGCGAAGTTTTATCATTTTCATCATAGCCCGCTATGCGATTATATAGAGCTACTGCGTCAGCCACGGAACGAGCCATCGGTCCAACATGATCAAGTGACTCCGCAAGTGACAGTACGCCATAACGACTCACTCTACCGTAAGTCGGTTTGAGGCCGGTAACCCCGTTGGCCATGGCTGGGTAACGGATGGAACCGCCGGTATCGGTGCCGATAGCTGCAAAACAGAGACCTGCCGCCACCGCCACGCCAGAGCCTGAGGAAGATACCCCTGCCCATAGCTCTTTTCCCCATGGGTTTTGGGGAATTGGAAACTCAGGATTGTAGGCAGAAAGCGCGCCTTCGGTCAGATTGAGTTTACCCAGTAAAACAGCACCTGCTTCCTGAAGTCTTCGCACTACCGTTGCGTCAAACTCTGGCACGAACTGCTGACGTACTTTCAATCCGCCCTTTGTCGGTACACCCGCCGTGTAACAAAGGTCTTTGATCGCGACCGGCACACCATGCAGCAACCCCCGATACCGGCCAGCCTTTATCTCCGCCTCCGCACGCTGTGCTTGCGCCCGGGCAAGATCAGAGCTTACTGTCGCGTAGCTAAGCAACTGATTATCCAACGCGCCAATACGAGCAAGCATGTGCTCAGTCAGGTCGACCGAAGACAGCTCTGACGATCGCAACTGCTCCGCAATAGAGACGAGTGACTGATAGTGCAACGGCTCTGACATCACCTTTCCCCAGAAATCAAGGTTCGTTCATTGTCGCGGCTGCCCTGCTTTGCGGGCGGAAGTGTGCTTCAATCTGGGCCTGCCGCGGAAACCAGCGAGCTAGTGACTCCAAGACACTACTTGCAAGCAGACGGAGAGATGCGAACAGCACAAGTACTTGGGGGACATCTGCTAGAGATGAGTCAATTGCTCGTTCAGGAAGCCTGAAAAAAGAGGCGAACCAGGATAACTGATCTGCCCTTCTCACTCTTGACTAAGTTAATAGCATGGCTGCTTCAAGTTTTGTTAACCGCAGCAGCCATTGCATCCAGCACATCTTTAACAACCGACTGCGAGGAGGCTATGTTCATGCGCATGCGACCGGCGCCGCCCAGGCCATAAACAGAACCCGGATTCAGATAGACGCCAGAATTATGTACCATCCAATCTTGGAAGTAGTGCTCCGCGGTTCGTTTGCCTTCCGATTCATATTGCGCATCTGCGCCAATTGAAGCCATTGTCTTGGAGAAATCAAGGAAGGTCATATAGGTACCCTCATTGCGCACGTATCCAACGCTAGGCATATTGGTTTTTACATAATCTTCAATCATGGTGTGCGTTCTGTCCATGTATGCATTAGCCTGATCGAACCATTCCCGCCCGTACTTGTAGGCCGCAACATTGGCCACAACGCCCAGGGTACTTAACTCAGCGCGATGGTACTGATTCACTCGCTGCAGCATGGAAGGGGATTTAGAGTAATAATAGGCGTTTTTCATACCGGCCAGGTTAAACGTTTTGCTTATTGCGTTAAAAGTAAGACTGTTGTTTACCACGTCCCGATCAGGTAATGCAGAGAAAGGCGTAAACCTCTGATCGCCGCGAATAACATCAGAATGGATTTCGTCTGACAGCACCACGATGCCATGCTCTAACGCAAGACGGCCGACTCGCAAAAGCTCTTGCTCACGCCACACGTTGCCTGTTGGGTTTTGAGGATTACAAACTATCAACACGCGAACGTCTGGTGTCATCTTGGCCTCAAGATCTTCATAGTCAATCTCGTAACGACCGTCCTTCAACTTCAACTCGCTATCAACGGTCTCGATATTGGCCGCACTAGCCATGGTGTAAAAGCCGGAATAGGCAGGGGACATAATCAAAGCCTTTCCTCCCCGCGGCACAAATGAACGCATCGCAGCGATCATGCCAGGATAAACACCATCTGACAGCGTTACCATGCTGACATCGATGTCATTGTTGTGATGCCTTCCATTCCATTTCACGATTTCACTCGTCAGTTCCCCGGTGCTAGCGAGATACCCCCAACTGTGGTGCTGAACCCGCTCCATTAAGGCTTCTGTGATACAGGGCGCGCATTCGAAGTCCATGGAAGCGACCCCCATCCCGAATTTGAACTCTCCACCAGGATAATTGCGCGGCGGTGAATCCCAGCGAGCGCAATTGTTCCCTGCGCGGTTGTAAACAGTGTCAAAGTCAAAATTGCCGTTCGCGTGTCGGGGGTAAGAAGGGCTGGGGCTACCACTTTGAGCGTTTGCCTGGGAAACGCCAACGGCTAACGAACCGGTTGCGCTGGCCAAGGCAGTGAAGCCGGCATTC
>DORE01000090.1:0-3452 GCA_003514305.1 Gammaproteobacteria bacterium
GATGCTGAGCGTGAAGAGCGGAGACTATCGAATTGGAATGATCTTTATTCATATGACTTATTATTCTTGGTGCAGCGTCCAACAACCAAATAGGCTTTTTATCATCAGTCATAAATTATTTTCCTGTTGCTAAATTTCATAAATGCTTATTAAGAATCGCCCTAGAGGATAGCACTACGAACCTCTCAACTTTGCGATCGATCAAGCCCTTAAAAGAATGATAGGTTATCAGTGTTCAAATATCATCATCGATACTTTTTGTGTCTTTGATGTTGTAGTCTATTAAAAGCTCTATATGGTCTCGTTCCGATAAAATCTGGCAAATAATGGTAATTTAGATCTTTTTGAGCATCTTGATCAGAGTTAAACCCGGGGAAGACTTCCCATAGGGGCATCGGTAATGACCGAGGTAAAGCGTGGCCCATCACCCAACCAAATTACTCTATTTTTGATTGCAAGTTGCAACTCTGGGATGTAAACAAATCCACTCATTCGTCCGTCTCGGCGTCTGTAGCGGAAAGCACTATCCGAAACGTCGTAAATTCCAAAAGTGTCCACTTCTCGCCATCTATCCAAGACATCACTTGCTGTCGGGGGAGCAAGCTGTGCTCTAGCATACTCACTCAATAATTCTTGGATTTGCGGTCCAAAATCAATTTCGTGAATTACCTTTTTCACCCGCCAGGCTTTTGCATTCTGCCAGCCATCGTTTTCATCATTCCTATTTTCGAATTCTTTGATTATCGTGCTGACGGGAAAACGTTGCGTTGGTTTTAGAGATTTAAACACCGGAAGATCATGATGGAATTCCTCGGCCCAACTTAATACATATGACCTGTCCCATCGGCTAAGCCAATGAAACGGCTTGCCGAGCGAATACCAGGCGTCACAAAAATTGGTGTTTGCTACAAACTCGAATGCTTTTTTCAAGCCTGATACCTGACGCCCAGTTTCGGTTATCTGTACAAGCGCAGTTGCCTTCTCTTTTGTAGAAGCGAAGCCCATTTCTTCCCCAGTGATTATGGAGACAAACACGAGGTCTTCATAATGTTGCGGGCATGATTGATCAAACGGAATTTCTTCCTCTAACGCGTTTTGCAGAGCAAATAATCTCTCTATTCGATCTAATGAATAAAAAACTTCCCTTTCTTGTGTTTGTTCGTGAACGGCCCAGCCAGCCAACACCCAAAGTGCATCTAGCAAAGACCAATAACGTTGCGACAGTAAATCATGCATGATTATTCGTCCTGCACCCCAAGATATGTGACAGCGCTCGTAACAATAATGAGAATCATTATCTTTTAAGTTTATCATTTTACGGCAATGAGTCTTGCAAATAATGATGCTGGTTTCTTCAGGGTGTTCTCCAATGATTGCAGGGAATATTGGTGCCGCAGATATAGAGTGTGCGGCAAGCCATGAAATCTGATGCCAGAGACCAATTAAGTCGATCTACTCCTGAAGTGAATGATATTGCTGTTGGGAGCACAGACGAGTCAGATTTGGGCAATCAGTCAGGCCGAACAGTAGCGCCCAGGCAGGATAATCAAGGGGCCTCAATTCTTTGACGTCAAAGTTCGGAGTTTCGGTTCGCTTGGCGGATTGGGAACGAGTTACTATCGCAATATCCATGGGACGTGAAAAACAGGCCACGGACCCGGTATCGTCTTTACTTTGCTCTCGCAGGCTGGATACGTTTTGTTATGGTGACCCCATTTCGCTTTCTGGGGAGCTAAAACTGCTTTGTTAGCATCTATGTTTACATGAGTTGCTTGCAAAGCAGTAAACATTAGGACTGCCGGTGCCGCCCACCCACACCATGTTTAAAAAGTGTCGAACAACCCTCAAATTCGCTGAACTCTGAAGATCTAATCTTACTTCTGTATTTCTCTAACCCTTCGGCCAATGCAATTAAATCTCGATCTCACTTTCGTTAAGTTCTAGATACTCACCTTCTGCTAAGCTTCCAAGACTTAACCTACCCAATTGTTGAAGACGTAACGCGTCAAGGGAAAGATCAACCGAGGAAAATATCTCCGTCATTCCCTGGACCTGAGGTAGACTAGTGCTGAGCACGAGCGTTCGTTCATCTTGTTTTTTGATTTCAGTAATTCTGCCCGTCTTGCTTTCTGAAGGCACAAGCCACGCGCTCTTTATCTGCTCATATTTATCCTGGCCAAACCGCTCTTTCGATCTGGCATGATAGACACACGGCTTTTTTAATAATCTGCGCTGCATACGGCTTGTCCAACGAGCATCATCACTCAGTAACACTAAACCGGCTAGTTCAGGCCCCAATACGTTTGCGAAATAGTAATAATGATCCTCAAGTCTTTCATTCAGAAGCTCCAATGCCGAAGCATACTTCTTGTGTTTAACTAAACACACATACGTCGCCGGTTTGTGGAGCAAAAAGTATTTGTGAGCGGCAATAGAAACCGGTTTGCCATCAAAAACTACGCGATCAGTGTCGGTGAGGCCAAAATTGGGATCAGTAATTACATCGCCGTTAACAGAGACTCGACCTTTCTTGATAAAAAACCTTGCCTGATTTCTACTCATCGCAATGTAAAGAGATAAGAACTTACTAAGTCGCATGAATTTAGACTCTTTTCAATGCATTATCGTTGGAGGAAGCATAACTTGATACTTTGATTTTTCAGAGGTTCATAGCGGCTGACATAGGAGTATCGGTCGCATTTCTTACCGTAATTTTCGTGTAATAAAAGCAAATAGCTCTTCAACTGACAGGCCATGTGAACAATATGAATCGTTCTCCACTCATCTACTCGCAATGCTACAAGAAATCCGGGCTCTGCAAGCGCGGATAAACTCGCTTTGCACGAACCCTAATTAAATCTGTGTTTGCCACTTAAGTTATTAAGCTTACTGGCCAACTTAGTATCAGTCATCTGACCGAAATTGGATGAGTTCCAAAGTTGCATTTGGTGCACCGTTTATAACGAGAAAACAATCTCCCCAACTAGGCGGAATAGTTACAGTCTGTCCTTCCATAAATGTGAGGGCTCGATATTCATGCTGACAGTAGAATCTTAATTCATTCAGCGCATTTCCGAGATTGTCCAAATACATTGTTCTTTTGTGCAGTTTTATCCCCCAATCGCCGCCGTCATCGGTAGAGCCAAATACAGAATATTGCGTCTCATCAGTTTTGATATCCTTGATCCTTTGCAGGGCAGTTGAGAACGCTGAGAGGTCTGCCCCACTGGTGCTTAGCATTTGTGCTATCTCTTGCGCTTCCCCAAAGCGCGACCGTTCAATTTCTGTTGAAAGAAGTGCCAATCTTAAATACCTAGTCATTTCATCAGGCAGAGTTGGATACTCTATTTCTTCATTTAACGTCAGGTTTTCAACCATCAGGGCTCTATACAGATGGTCTGCTCGCGCATCAATGTCGTCGAAGAACTGAAGTGAATACTGGTATTTATCTG
>DORE01000090.1:3855-4702 GCA_003514305.1 Gammaproteobacteria bacterium
CACCCTCGGACAGTGCTTGCTCAAAATTATCTTGCCTTCTTTTGAACCTTTGCGTGATTTCTACTTTGTTATTCTCCAGAAAGAATGGGTAAAGCATCGTGAAACTTGAATCTCTTGGTTCTCCGTTGAGTCTCGAGGGTTCGAAAGTTGAATTTTGCAGAGAGCGCATGGCGGCCTGTTCAAAACCTTTTCTTAAGCCCGACTCCAACGCCGCAGATTCTTTTACCCTTATTTCATACGGTGTACCAAGAGAGTCAATCATTGCAGTTAGCACGACCCATGATTCAGCTCTTTTCTGTAGGGCAGCCAAGGGATAAATTGGCCGCGCGAGGTCTACGAGCTTCGCCTCGTTAAAATCGAGAGACTTACCTTGAGCCAGCATTTCGGACGAAATGAGCACCAAAGTTGTGAGTTGAAACAGCCTTAGCATGTTGCTTTTCCCTATCAATGACAAAGAGTTAATGCTCCCAATTCGATGCCTTCCTTACACGCGCATTGGTGGCAAATCTGCCAGCGAGCTTGCGTAGGTTGCACGATGCAAAATATTGCGCCCTTTTTCCTCGCGTATATATGGAATACTTTCAAGAAACGATGGCGGCCTAGTAGCCTACAAATCCCTCTGTTTCTAATCTTATTTATTCAATCTCAAGCCTATTTATACCGGCATTCTGACGGGACCTGAATGGATCGCCTTAGATTTTAAGGACTTTAAAGATAAAGATGTCATCAGTATTGAAAAATCTTTTATGGAAGATACTGGAGGTGACTAGATGGGAAATTGGTCGGGACGACAGGATTTGAACCTGTGACCACCACACCCCCAGTGTGGTGCGCTACCAGACTGCGC
>DORE01000090.1:4969-19268 GCA_003514305.1 Gammaproteobacteria bacterium
GACCACCACACCCCCAGTGTGGTGCGCTACCAGACTGCGCTACGCCCCGAAAAAGAATAAAAAATCTGTCCCTAATTAAAACGCCTTGATAACCTCTTCCAGCTCTCTGATCAGACTTTTTATTTCTCCGGAGCTCACCGTTGATGCAGACATATTTTCCAGGCCGCTCGTCATTTTCTGCCGTGCGCCACCTATTGTGTATCCCTGCTCATACAGCAAGCTCTTAATCTGACGGATAAGAATGACATCCTGCCTCTGATAATATCGCCGGTTACCGCGACGCTTGACGGGCTTTAGCTGAGGAAACTCCGCCTCCCAGTAACGCAGAACATGGGGCTTGACCGCGCAAAGCTCACCAACCTCACCGATGGTGAAATAGCGCTTCGGAGGAATCGGCGGCAGCTCGTCGTTATTCTTCGCTTCCAGCATACCCTTCAACTCTAGCTTTGAGTTTTTGCCCTGGCCGAAAAGTCACCACCCGTCGCGCCTTTATCGGAATTTCTTCGCCAGTTTTGGGATTCCGACCAGGTCGTTGTTTCTTGTCCCTGAGATCAAAATTCCCATACCCAGATAATTTGACCTGCTCATTACGCTCCAGCGAAAGGCGTATTTCCTCAAAGAACTGCTCGACGACCTCTTTCGCCTCTCGCTTATTAAGGCCCAACTCTTCAAACAAACGCTCGGCCATGTCAGCCTTTGTAAGCGCTCCATCTGCCATAGTTCATCCTCACCTATTTCCGCAAATCAGCATTAAATTGTTCTTGTAGTACATTGACGCAATTACTAATTATTGCAGTAATCTCCTCATCGCTAAGAGTGCGGGAAGGATGTTGCCACGTCAAGCCTAAAGCCACGCTTTTTTGGCCTTTGACGATCGCATCCCCTTGATAAACATCAAATATTCTCAGATCAGTCAAAAATTCACCTGCGCTGGCCTTAACAAGCGTGCTGATAGAATCGGCAGAAACAGCTTCATCGATTACGATCGCCAAATCGCGATGAACTTCAGGATACTTTGACAGAGTTTTCACGTTAGGCATCCGCGCCCGCAGAAGCTGATCTAGACGTAGCTCAAAAACAAAAACTGAATGGTCCAAGTCTAGCTCTCGCTGGATTGTTGGATGTAGCGCACCAATAACTCCAATCCTTTCGTCCGCTAAACTTCTAATCTCAGCACACTGACCAGGGTGATACGCAGTCTCCGCCGCCGGGAAGAAATTGAGCTGCCCTGTCTTACCACCAAGACCGAGCAGAACCTCAACATCGCCTTTCAGATCATAGAAATCTGAGTGCTCACCACGGTTCGACCAACTCTTTGGCAGCTGGCTTCCAGCTATCAGCCCCCCTAATCGCGACTCTTGCGCTATCCCATCTCCACGACGCTCAAAGACCAGCCCGGTCTCAAAAAACCTTACCCGCCCATGCTGACGCTTAGCATTGTGTTGATAGCTCGAGAGCAAGCCAGGAAGCAAACTGCAACGCATCACCCCCATCTCCTCAGAAATCGGATTCTGCAAAGAGATAGCAGGCTCTCCTCCGGTGACCAAGTCAGAGAGGAACGGATCTATAAAACTATAAGAGATGATTTCCTGATATCCAAGAGCCACGAGGTGATCCCTCACCCGGTTAGTCTCAATTGAAGTCTCAGAGCTCTTCGGAAAGCGCTGAGCACTCAGGCCAGCCGTCTGTGGAATATTGTCATAGCCAAAAATTCTGGCCAACTCCTCGATCAAATCAGCCTCAATGCTTACATCGAAGCGATAGCTTGGCACCTCGACCAGAATGGATTCATCGCCCCGAGCTGATATCTCAAACCCAAGGCGAGACAATATATCAGTTACCTCGCTAGCGCTGATTTTGACTCCGAGACCTTTCTCGATGCTAGCGTACCTCAACTCCACCGCACTGCGTTCTGGGAGCATGCCTGTTGCCTCTGTAATAGGCCCCGGTTCTCCGCCAACAATTTCCAGCAACAATTCAGAGGCTCGCTCCATAGCTTTGCGTTGTATTTCATAATCAACCCCCCGTTCATAACGATGAGCCGCATCAGTATGCAAACCACAGGCGCGTGCACGTCCTACAATCGATAAAGGTGAAAAGTAAGCGCATTCCAGAAAGACATGTTCCGTTCGGTCACTTACCGCTGTCGCAAGCCCTCCCATCACACCTGCCATGGCAACTGGCTTGTCAGCGTCAGCTATCACCAGATTGCTGCGGTTCAGCGTTATTTCTTTGCCATCAAGGAGCGTAATCGACTCGCCGTCATCCGCCATCCTCACGCAAATCTTGCCGGACAGCTTTTCGTAATCGAAAGCGTGCATCGGCTGACCAAGCTCCATCAGGACGAAATTGGTTACATCGACAACAGGGTCGATGCTCCTCAATCCAGATCGCCTCAGCTTTTCCTGCATCCAAATCGGAGAGCGGGCGTTCAACTTTACATTGCGTATCACTCGTCCTAAATAGCGTGGGCAGGCCTCTTTTGCACTTATACTAACGGGGAACTCTTCAGTGTGGACTGGCTTTACGGCAGTTACAGCAGGCTCACAAATCTCCATTCGGCTCAACACCCCCAATTCACGGGCTACTCCACGTATGCCGAGGCAATCGCCACGATTTGGTGTTAAGTCTAACTCGATCATGGTATCCGCAAGCCGAAAATAAGCCCGGAAATCCTGACCCACAGGCGCATCAGGTGGGAGCTCCATAAGCCCTTCAGAAGACTCCTCCAGTCCCAATTCCTCCGCGGAGCAGAGCATTCCATGGGATTCAATACCGCGCAGCTTCACCTTATTGATCTTGCGCGGTTTGCTTGGCTCCATCTCAATCTCAGCACCGACCAAGGCGAACGGGGCTTTCATCCCAATTACCACATTTGGGGCGCCACAAACGACCTGATATTCTTGCTCACCATCGAAGACTGAACAAACACTAAGCTTGTCCGCGTCAGGATGCTGTGCCACTTGCCTGACCTCAGCAACGACTACACCACTGAAGTCACGAGCGACCGGAGCAATACTGTCCACTTCTAGTCCCGCCATCGTCAAACTTGCGGCGAGCTCCTCAGTGTTTAGATCTGGGTTTACCCACTCACGCAGCCAGCTTTCACTGATAATCATCGTTTGCCTTAGTTGAATTGCTTGAGAAAACGAATGTCGTTTTCAAAATAGAGCCTAAGATCGCTAACGCCGTAACGCAACATGGCGAGACGTTCGACCCCCACGCCGAAAGCGAAACCCGAATATAGTTCAGTATCCACACCAGACATTTCGAGCACTCTGGGATGGACCATGCCGCAGCCCATAACCTCCAGCCAACCGGTGTGACTACAGATCCTGCAACCGTTTCCTTCACAGCTCACGCACCCCATATCAACTTCGGCGGAGGGCTCAGTGAACGGAAAATAGGAGGGGCGAAACCGGACAGGCAAATCCATTTCAAAATAAGCCTGCAAAAACTCAACAACGGTTCCCTTTAGGTCGGCCATGCTCACTGACTCGTCAACGAGTAAGCCCTCAACTTGATGAAACATCGGGGTATGGGTCAAGTCAGAATCACAGCGATATACCCGACCCGGGCAAATCATTCGAAAAGGAGGCTGCCCATTTTCCATGATGCGGACCTGGACTGGCGATGTGTGCGTACGAAGAACTGTGCCGGGACTCACGTAAAATGTGTCATGCATGGCACGCGCGGGATGATGCGCCGGAATATTTAGTGCCTCAAAATTATGATAATCGTCTTCAATTTCTGGCCCTTCGGCCACATCATAACCTGCGCCAGTGAATATCGATTTAATCCGCTCTATGGTTATAGTGATTGGGTGCAGGCCGCCCTGGCTCTGTTTCCTGCCAGGCAGTGTCACATCGATACGACCCGCCTCAAGTTGCATACTCAACGCATGCGCGATGAGTCCTTTTTTCTTCCGATCCAGAGCGTCCTGCAATGTTTTCTTGGCGAGGTTAATCTTCTCTCCAGCCAATGGACGCCGCTCTGCCGGAAGTGTACCGAGCGATTTAAGAAGATCAGTGAAGCTTCCTTTCTTTCCCAGATACTGCACGCGCAGGGCGTCCAGTGATTTCTCATCACTCGCGCGCTCTATATAGATCAGAGCTTCGGAGAGGAGTGCTTCAGAATCGGCCATTATCGGCAGACTTAGGCTGCCAGGCTCGCTTTAGCTTCATCTACAATAGCAGTAAAAGCAGTCTTATCGTGCACAGCCAGGTCGGCAAGGACACGTCGATCGATTTCGATGTTCGCTTTCTTTAGCCCAGCGATCAATTGGCTGTAGCTCAATCCGTTCTCTCTAGCCTGAGCGTTAATGCGTGTTATCCAAAGCGCGCGAAATACCCGCTTCTTTGCACGACGGTCACGAAATGCATACTGACCTGCCTTAGTGATGGCCTGCTTGGCTACTCTAAAAATACGACTGCGTGCGCCGTAGTAACCCTTCGCTTGTTTAAGGACTTTCTTGTGACGCCGACTGGCGACGACTCCGCGTTTAACTCGGGACATGATTTACCTCCTGACCGTACTATAGGTTTCAGACTAGATTTCTTTCAGCATTCGCTTTACCGCCGGCACATCAGATGCGTGTACATCAGTTGTGCCTCGCAAGTGTCGCTTACGCTTAGTTGTCTTCTTTGTCAGGATATGGTTCTTGTTCATGCGCTTGCGCTTGAATCCTGAACCGGTTTTTTTGAACCGTTTAGCGGCTCCGCTGTGAGTCTTCAACTTTGACATGCTTTACTACTCCGCATTGTACGCTATCGGCAATACACTCAGAAGCGTGCAGTGTTGAAAAGCCTAAAGCGTCTCATCGCCTGAGCGATGGCTGATTGAATTCTGACGCTCTTAGATCGTCAGCCTGGCAAAATCGGTGTAACCCTCTCCTTTAGCCTGGCTTGCCGATTCTTCAGAAGTCAGCGTTTTTTGACCGGCGCAAGTATCATGACTATTTGCCGACCTTCCATCTTGGGCTCCTGCTCAACAGCGCCGTAGTCAGCAAGATCCTCTCGAATCCGTGACACAAGCTCCTGGCCAAGATGTTGATGGGCAAGTTCACGGCCTCGAAATCTCAGTGACACCTTAGTCTTGTCCCCATCCTCAAGGAAACGTGTCAGGTTGCGTAGTTTCACCTGGTAGTCCCCTTCTTCCGTCCCTGGTCGAAATTTTACTTCTTTTACCTGCGTTCGGCGCTGCTTCTTTTTGTTTGCCGCTTTCTGCTTTTTCAGGTCAAAGATATGTTTGCCATAATCCATGATCTTGCAGACTTTAGGGTCTGCATCGGGTGAAATCATAACCAGATCAAGCTTGGCCTCTTCCGCCGCTGCTCGAGCATCTTCAATCGGAACGATGCCAACTTGTTGACCGTCTGCTCCGACTAAACGAACCTCTTCGGCATCGATAAATTCATTGATCAAAGGTTTTTTAGCGCTGCTTCTCATCATACGCGCTGACGCTCTGACCCTGTTATTTTGCTGATAGCTACGCTCCTTCTGTAATAAGAGATCTCACTCCACTAGGGAGCTTGGCTCGCCTCTCTGCGCCCATACTTCGCCACTTCTCGTCGCAAGTGAGAACAGACATCATCAAGCGACATCTTTCCGAGATCATCGCCCCCGCGCGTTCGTACAGCAACTGTGCCAGTCTCGACTTCTTTGTCGCCAACAACCAACAGGAATGGAACTTTCTTAATCGTGTGCTCGCGAATTTTAAAGCCGATTTTCTCATTTCTCAAGTCCGAAGCGACTCTAAACCCTTTGTTTTTCAAGGAATCTTCAAATTTTCGGCAGTACTCTGATTGTCTGTCTGTAATATTCAGCACAACTGCTTGTTCTGGCGCCAGCCACACTGGGAACTTCCCTTCGTAGTGTTCGATCAAGATGCCTATAAAGCGTTCAAATGAACCAAGTATTGCGCGATGCAGCATAACCGGTGTTTTTCGGGTCCCGTCCTCGGCAACGTACTCAGCGCCTAGCCTTTCCGGTAGGAAGAAATCAACCTGGATAGTCCCACACTGCTGTACTCTGCCCATACAGTCTTTGAGTGAATACTCTATTTTTGGCCCGTAGAAAGCTCCTTCTCCCGGCTGCAACTGCCATTCTAGACCGGTTGCGTTGAGGGCATGCTCAAGTGCCAGTTCAGCATTATCCCAAAGGTAATCTTCGCCGACCCTCTTCTCGGGGCGAGTAGATAGCCGCAAAATTATGTCATCGAAGCCGAAATCACGGTAAACCAAGAAAAGGAGTTGCATGAAGTCTGCAACCTCGGACTGAATTTGATCTTCCGTGCAGAAGATGTGGCCATCATCCTGCACAAAACTCCGTACTCTCATAAGCCCATGCATACTTCCGGAGGGCTCGTAACGATGACAAGAGCCAAATTCGGCTATCCTAAGAGGCAAGTCTCGATAACTCTTTAACCCTTGATTGTACACTTGAACATGACACGGACAATTCATGGGTTTGATTGCATATGTCCTATTCTCCGATTCTACACTAAACATTTCATCAGAGAATTTTGACGCATGGCCGCTCTTTTCCCAAAGCGAGTAATCGACTAACTGCGGCGTTTTTATCTCTTTGTAATTATTCTTTTTTTGCAACTGTTGGATATAGTCCTGTATCACTTGATACAAGATCCACCCCTTTGGGTGCCAAAAAGGCATGCCTGGCGCTTCTTCTTGAAAATGAAAAAGTTCTAATTGCTTCCCTATCTTTCGATGATCGCGTTTTTCAGCCTCCTCTAGAAGCTGCAAATAGTTTCGTAGCTCTTTCTTAGACGCCCAAGCAGTGCCGTATATCCGCTGAAGCATCTCATTATTCGAGTCCCCTCTCCAATAAGCTCCGGATACCTTAGTAAGCTTGAAATGCTCCAAGAAACTTGTGTTTGGGACGTGCGGACCGCGACACATGTCCAAATATTCTTGATGATAATAAAGACCGAAAGACTGCTCATCTGGCATGTCTTGAATGAGCTTCAGCTTGTATTCCTCTCCGCGTTTTGTAAACTCAGCAATAACCTGATCTCTCGGGGTCATCTTTTTGATAACCGCATAATTCTGTTTGATCAGGAGACGCATTCTTTCTTCAATGAGGTTCAAGTCTTCTTCAGTAAAGGGTTTTTCGACCGCGATATCATAAAAAAATCCATTCTCGATGACAGGCCCAATCACCATGTTAGCTTCAGGGTAAAGCTGTTTGACCGCATGGCCGATTAAGTGCGCGCACGAATGCCTAATTACATCGACCCCTTCCGAATCTTTACTCGTAATGATCCGCAGTCCAGAATCAGTCTTCACGAGGTCAGAGGCGTCGCATAATTCGCCATTCAACTCGCCCGCGATTGTTGCTCGAGCTAGGCCAGGCCCGATGTCAGCAGCGACTTGATAGACCGAAACAGGAGCATCATATTTTTTTTGACTTCCATCTGGTAAGGTTATAGTTGGCATTTAACAACCCGAGCTCTAACTTAAACAAAGATTTTCTGGAGGGTTCTGACTCTTATCGCGACTAATTATTATGTCTGGTAGGCACGACCAGATTCGAACTGGTGACCTCTACCATGTCAAGGTAGCGCTCTAACCAACTGAGCTACGCGCCTGTTGCCATCTCGCCCTGTAAGCAAATGAGATAGTTTAGTAAACTTTCAGGGAGTGCACTCGTCCACAAAGCAGCGAATTGTACAGAATTACTCGCACCCATGTCGATGAATTTATCGGAAGAGTCGCTCTTAAGTCATTGCCTTAGCATCCGTTGCTTCAGCTTCGCAATATTGTCTCGCGTGGCGGCTGCTTCTTCGAATGCCAGATTTTTGGCTTGTTCATACATCAAAGATTCCTGCTGAGCAATTTCCTTGCGGATTTCATCTGGGTCGGAAAAGTCCATGCTCGAATAAGCGTTACCGGTCTTGGTCACTGACCGATGAGAGCTCCGGGCATCTATCCCTTGCTTGGCATGCGCGCCCTCCATGACATCAAGAATTCGTTTATCGACCCCTTTGGGAATGATGTTATGTTCGCGATTGTAGGTGAGCTGCGTGTCTCGTCTTCGATTCGATTCATCCATGGCTCGTTTCATCGAGCCAGTAATGGTGTCGGCGTAAAGTATTGCTCTGCCATTCAGGTTTCTCGCCGCTCGACCAATAGTCTGAATCAGTGACCGTTCAGAGCGGAGAAACCCCTCTTTGTCAGCATCAAATACAGCAACTAGCGAGACCTCGGGGATATCGAGACCTTCGCGCAACAGATTAATGCCCACAAGTACGTCAAAATTCCCTAGCCTCAGATCGCGGAGGATTTCAGATCTCTCCACAGTATCGATATCGGAATGCAAATAGCGAACCCGTACTTTGTGTTCCGCAAGGTAATCCGTCAGGTCTTCTGCCATACGTTTGGTGAGGACAGTAACCAGCACTCGCTCATGCTGTGCTACAACCCTATTAACTTCAGACAACAGATCATCTACTTGACTTGAGGCCGAACGCACCTCCAATTCTGGGTCAACTAGCCCGGTTGGACGAACCACCTGCCGTACCTTTTGCCCTTCATGTTCGCTTTCATAGGGACCAGGGGTCGCAGATACATATATGATTTGCGGGGCCAGGGACTCCCATTCTTCAAATCTCAAAGGCCGGTTATCCAATGCGGACGGCAAGCGAAATCCATATTCCACTAGAGTTTCCTTACGCGATCGATCGCCCTTATACATTGCCCCCAATTGTGGTATCGAGACATGAGACTCATCTGCGACGACCAAAGAATTCTTCGGTAGATAGTCGTAAAGCGTTGGTGGCGGTTCTCCTGCAGCTCTGCCAGACAGATAGCGTGAGTAATTCTCAATGCCGTTGCAGTATCCCAATTCCTGAATCATCTCAAGATCGAATTTGGTTCGCTGTTCTAGTCGTTGTGCTTCCACTAGCCGATTGTTACTTTGCAACTGCGAGAGACGTTCCTTGAGCTCAAGTCGAATCTCGTCTAGCGTGCTCAAAAGCTTTTCACGCGGAGTCACGTAATGAGATTTCGGGAATACTGTGAGCCTCGGCACTTCCTTAATCAAAGCTCCGGTCAAAGGATCGAAGTAAGAAAGCTTCTCGATCTCATCGTCAAACAACTCGATTCGGATCGCATTTCGCTCCGACTCAGCAGGGTAGATGTCTATAACATCCCCCCGTACGCGATAGGTTGCCCTCTTCAGTTCCATATCATTGCGGGTGTACTGAAGATCCGTGAGCCGCCTCAATAACTTACGCTGATCCATTCGGTCGCCCCGATCGAGATGCACAACCATTTGCAAATAGGAGCTTGGATCTCCTAGGCCATATATCGCGGATACGGTAGCGACAACAATGACATCCTGGCGCTCAAGAAGGGCCTTCGTCGCCGAAAGCCTCATTTGTTCTATGTGATCATTAATCGATGCGTCTTTTTCAATGTAAAGGTCGGACGAGGGCACGTACGCTTCAGGCTGATAGTAATCGTAATAGGATACAAAATATTCCACGGCATTTTTGGGAAAGAACTCTTTGAACTCTCCGTATAACTGCGCAGCAAGCGTTTTGTTCGGCGCCATAACCAAAGTTGGCCTCTGAACGGTTTCGATGACGTTTGCAATAGTGAAGGTTTTCCCGGATCCGGTAACTCCGAGCAATGTTTGAGCATGAAGACCATCCGTCAAGCCTTCAACTAACTTAGCGATTGCGCCAGGTTGATCTCCTGCAGGTTTGAACTTAGATTTTAGGATAAATTGTTTCGACATAGTGCTTGTATGATTCAGGTTCTAAAGAGAAAACTGTATGCCCATTCATAGTGCGGCGCGAAAGCCATAAGAAGGCAAGGTACCTTAATCTCGGGTTGGATCGCCCACTGAGGTTGACCGTCATATATTTTCTCATTAGACTACGCGCCTTTTCTGGAATTCGGTCACACCGCAAGTCGCTTCGGCTGATGGATGTCATCGTCCGATCCGGAAAATAAGACTCTGCTGCCCAATAGCTCAATGGTAGAGTAGGTGACTGTTAATCACTTGGTTCCTGGTTCGAGTCCAGGTTGGGCAGCCATTTTGTGCCTGTTCAGTAGAACAACTCCACGATCAGTTCAGCTCTCAGCCCCTCTCCGCATTGCCTTTTCGGCAATCTTCAACGGCCGCCAGATTGCGTTCCCGATAGCTTCGATATAAGTGGTTGGACTCAATGAGTTTAAGGTATAGTGACACGGTAACGCGCCTTCGTACCGGAGAATACTTTATGATTCGATCACTTTTTATAGCACTGATACTGAGTTTTGGCACTGCGGCGATCGCCCAGGACAACCCCGTTGTGGTGATGGAGACGAACAAAGGAACTATCCGCATCGAGCTCTGGCCGGATGAAGCGCCTATCAGTGTGGAGAACTTCCTTCGATATACAGATAGCGAACTCTATGACGGCTTAATTTTTCATAGAGTGATAAGTGGGTTCATGATTCAAGGGGGCGGCTTCAACTCCGACATGGTACAACTATCCGCCTACGAGCCGATCAAGAACGAGGCAAAGTCAAGTGTTCCCAACAACCGGGGCACTCTATCCATGGCGCGGACCAATGTAGTCGACAGTGCGACCAGCCAATTTTTTATTAACCTCGCCGATAATGATTTTTTGAATCACACGAGCGACACTCCCAGCGGATTCGGATACGCGGTGTTTGGTCAGGTAATAGGAGGCATGGAAGTTGTTGATGAGATAGCCAAAGTGGCTACTGGGCGTAGTGGCCCTTATAACGATGTTCCCACTGAGCCGATAATTATTTTGTCGGCGCGACGAGAACTCTAGGACATTCTCACAAACCCCAAGGCCTGGAAAACTTTATTCTTTGAAAAGGCGGGTCACTTTTGCTGACTCGCCTCCCCCTGTATCAGTCATGGCATCAACGCCCAGGCTTGCTTCTGCAGCCATATCGGATTGTATATCCCAGAGTGGGTCACTAATTTCTTCCTTAGGTTCAAATCCGTCCACGGCCTCAAGCAAGATCGCTCGAATTTCAGTCAGAGTCATCTCTTTACAGGCCAACTGTAGTCTACTCAGCAAATTTTGAAGCTCTTCCCAAACCAAGAAATCTTCTTCAGCCCGCATGATCTTGGGGTGCTCTGTCCCTGTTACCGACTCACCGATCAAGAGTTCTTCGTAAAGCTTTTCTCCTGGTCTCAAACCAGTATATTCAATAGCGATATCACCGCGGTAGGCGTTTTCATCTTTAACGTCATAACCCATCAGATGCACCATCTTTTTGGCCAGATCTACTATCCGAATAGGCTCATTCATATCGAGAACAAACACGTCCCCGCCTTTCGCCATTGACCCCGCTTGAATCACCAGTTGAGCCGCCTCCTGAACCGTCATGAAATAGCGCGTAACTTCCGGATGCGTCACAGTAATAGGGCCGCCGGTGCTGATCTGCCGGCGAAACAGTGGCACGACTGAACCAGAAGAGCCAAGCACATTACCGAAACGAACCATACTAAATCGAGTATTGCTGGCTCGTTGGGCCATAGCTTGTAGCACCTGCTCAGCAAATCGTTTTGTTGCACCCATAAAATTGGTAGGCCGGACTGCTTTGTCCGTCGAAATCAGGACAAAGTTTTTAACACCGAAATCTTCCGACACTTGAGCAGATATCAGCGTGCCAAAAATATTATTTTGCGCACCTTCAACGATATTCTTTTCAACCAATGGCACCTGCTTGTAGGCCGCCACATGATAAACCGTTTCCACCCCAAACGTTTTGATGGTATTTTCCATCAAAGCTCGATTGCAGACAGATCCGAGCAAGGCGACGATCGAGATATTCTCGCCCCCTCCGACTGATTTTAGCTTTTCACGCAGCTCAGCTTCTATCGCGTACAACCCATATTCAAACGTATCCAATATGACCAGCCGAGATGGGTCAATGGTAACAATCTGACGGCAGAGCTCGGAACCGATAGAACCTCCGGCGCCAGTCACCATTACCGCCTGCCCGGTTATGCAGGCACCCAACAGTTGTGGATCGGGTGGCACGATATCTCTTCCAAGGAGATCTTCTATATCGATATCCCTGATCTCATCCACCCCAACCTTTCCGGACACCATATCAAACAGATCAGGGACAGTTTTTACATGAATGGGCAAATGCTCTAGCCGGTTCAGGATCTCTTTTCTCTCGGCATGAGTTGCGGATGGAATAGCCAACAAAATTTGCCGAACTGAATAGGTTTCAATAAGTTCATAAAGCGAGTTGGGGCTGTAAACCCGGATCCCATGAACCGAGCTCCCAATCATACTACGCCCATCATCCACAAAAGCTACCGGCAGGTATTGGTCGCCATTCTGCAGCGCCACCACCAACTGCATGCCCGAACTGCCAGCACCATAGATAATAATGGGCTCTTTTGGCCGAAAATTCTGAATCAAGCCCTGAAGCAGCACTTTGACAAAAAACCGGCTCCCGCCCATGAGAAGGAGAGATGTCATCCAAAAAATAAGCAGAACCGAAAAATCGGCGGTAGCGGCCGAGGAAGTTAAAATATAAGTCGCTGCCAAAAGCGCGGTAGCAAATGTCACCGCCTGTAGAATCAAAAACCCAGCCTGCAGCCCCATATACAGCAGGACGATCCTATACAAGCCAAGCCGAGCAAAAAACACGATACTCAAAGCAGTAGCCAAAGTGAAATAGCCATAAATCCGCTGCCCCTGACCAAACGCATCACCATCTAGCAAAGCGAGTGAAAAGCCAAGAGACATGAATAACATAAGCGCATCAGCAGACGTCATAAGCGCTTGTTTTAAAGATCGAGAAAGGGGGATTGTAGGGATCCGCATTTTATCTCCAGGGAAGTTAGTGCCTTCCCGCGCCAAAGTCCAACGCCAGCATAGCCAAGGGTGCTAAAGCAATCAAACTGAAAAAGCCGCCGAGGCTCGGGTAGAGTACGCTGGCTATTGCTAAAGGTGTCAGCCAGCACACGTTAATAAGTATCGTTACTATCGTCACTTTGCTGTGACTCTGGAACTTTCTGGAAGCGTGCTGATAGGCATGCGTGTTATGCCCTTCAAACCAACGCTCGCCGCTTAAGAAGCGACGACACAGCGTGAGTGTTGCGTCAATTGCAAAAATTGCCAATAAAATCAGCCATGTCCAATAAGTCATGACGCCCGCCTGCACCGTAATCAGTGCCATCAAGCCAACAAAAAACCCAGCAAAACCGCTTCCTACATCACCCATAAAAATTCGAGCTGGCTGCCAATTCCAGATCAGAAAACCCGACGCTGATGCACAAGCTACTGCCAACAGCATGGATCCCCCCATGTCGAGCCCATTGATGCCTGCCACGAGCGAAAAGCCAGTAACATAAATCAACTCCGCTCCCGCCAAACCATCTATGCCATCCATGAAATTAAACAGGTTGGTCAGCCAAACCAGAGCCAGCAGAGCTAGAGGAACCAGTATTGTCTGATCAAAAATTTTGAAAAAGCCAAAATCGAGCGCGGGAATTTCACCCAGCCAGAATAACGACCACAAAGCCGCGCCGAAATGCAACGGAATTCGAAAAATGGCATGGACGTTCCTCACATCATCAATCAGGCCTATCGATGCGACAGCGAATGCGCCGAAGAGCGATAAAAAAACTCTCTCATCGAGCTGACCCGCATAGCACGAATAAGCTGCAGCCGCAAAAACTAGAATCACCACAGAAAGCCCGCCGCCAATTGGCGTGGGCTTGGAGTGAGACGATCGGGCCACAGGTTTGTCGAGCACTCTTGTGTGATGCGCTGCGATTCGCAGCAGGCCAGTCAGCATGGTCGAAATCAAAAAACTTACTGCCAGCAAAAACAGAGTATTCATAACCGCCGACCTTGAAGCGAGACTAAAGCCCGTGAATTATAGCGCGAAACCACTCGAAATTTTTCAATATTTCAGGCTTCGTGGTGACACAGCAGGACGCCATAAACTACACAAATGCAATCTTCTGTAATAAGAACCCTGTTTTATCACTCTGCTGGTTCGCTGCCCCGATAACCCAACACGCCAGCAACTTCTCTGGGGTGAAAAAGTTACCAATCTTTTCCCATTGAGCCACAAAATCCTTTCCGCTGATTAATTCAAAGATCGACTACGAGAATAGCTAAAGTTTCAGCAAGCCCCAGCGACAGCTGAATTAAACTCTTCCAAAGCGTCTGCTGGAGAGTTTGCTTGAGTAATAGGTCTTCCGACCACGAGGTAAGTGCTGCCCATTGCCAGAGCTTCGGCAGGGCCAACCACTCTTTTTTGATCGCCATTTGCTTCGCC
>DORE01000210.1 GCA_003514305.1 Gammaproteobacteria bacterium
GCGTTAGACGAAGATGCACAAAGAGGGCTGATTCATATGGGTTTTTATTCTTTGAAGGGTATACAAAGAGATTGACAGGCAGGGCAGGAAAACCGATAATAATCACATGGTGAGCGGGGTGCTGACCACCGCGATACGCCGGCGGTCATCGAGGCGAGTTAGGATATTTGCTATGACTACTGCACAAGCTCTCCCTGAGTTTTTTACCCGTGTTCCGACCCTCCAACGCGCAGAAACAATGCACCAATACTGGGGCGATCGTTGCGTGAACCTGGAAATGTTTGTGTTCAGCTTCATGAACACCTTCAACGAAGCGTACAACGGTGGCTATTGGGATCTTAATATCACCTCGAATGACGCGCTTTATATGTCTCTGAGTACCGACGAGCCGGTGCGCTTAGTAAGCCCGCTGAACTATGCGGATGAAACCATGAGCGCTGATGCCGCTGGCCTGGTTCTGACCATTTATGCCAGTTCCTATGGAATGCACAAATTCCCTGAAGACGCATACCTCTTGGAAACCTACGACAAGCTAATGGAAGTCGTTGGTGACCATCCAGAGGCCTCAAAAATCTACCGTCTTCTCGACTAACTAGGAGGGGGCGAAAGCCCCCGTGTTTCCGCCCGGAAACTCTCAGAACCAGAGGAAATTACCATGTTCTACGTTATTGCCTTGGAGCGCGTTACCATCACTAAGTCCTTCTCCGAGACTTTCGAGGAGGGAAAAATCATTAGTCGCCACAAGAGTCAGGAGACGGCCGACGAGCGGTGGCGGACCCTACAGCGAAAGGCTGATTATCCCGAGCGCATTGCCATGATTGACGCGCCTTATGGGCACGCTGTTGGCGATGTGGTCCCAAGTTTGGTGGCCCAGGCAAAGCAGGAGCGGCACGAACGTTTGGGCTTGAGCCTGGCACGAGACCTAATTCTTCAAGAGCGAGGCACACCAATTGAGCGGCCGGATTTCTTCGCTTCCTGGTTGGAAGATCTTGGTCTGACTGTAGATGAGCTCAAGGCTGAGTTCGGAGAGCGCGCAGCAGCCAAGCTAGACGAGGAAGAGGCACAGCGCCAGGAGTTCGCCGAGCGTATGGCGCGAATCAATGCCATCGAGGCTAATGTGTCGGAGCGCTCTGAGATCACTTACAGCTTCCCAGCCGTGAAAGGAATTCAGGCGGGCAATGAGTTCTATACCGCCCAGATTCCTTTTAAGTACCTGGTGAAGTTGTTTCGATTTGATGAGGATACCTTGCCACCTGAAGCGCGGGCCCAACGTCATCTCAATGAGCGCCATGCTCGGGATATCGCTGATTACATCCTGGAGAATCGTCACGAATACGTCCTGCCGGCAATTACGGCGAGCGTGAGCAGTGAAATGGCGTTCGAAGGTTTGCAGGTTTCTGGCGCCGGCGCTCGGGTGGGGGTTCTTCACATTCCAATGGACGCCGTAATGCTGATCAACGATGGCCAACACCGGCGCCGGGGCATCGAATTGGCCCTGGAATCCATGCCGATCCTGGGTGAGGAAACCGTCTGTGTGACTTTGTTTTTTGATCAGGGATTGAAGCGAAGCCAGCAGATGTTCGCCGACATCAATGCAAACGCCAAGAAACCGAGTAGCTCGCTGAGTGCTCTGTATGACCAGCGGGATCCGTTCAATGGGTTTGTCCTGGATCTGCTCAAAGAGATTCCTGAGTTTCGGAGCCGGGTTGAATTTGAATCGGGCAGTGTGGGCCCGAAGAGCTTTAAGCTGTGGAACCTGGTGAGCTTCAAGAAATTCATTTCCAATCTGACCGACCTTACCAAGCGGAGCATTGTCGATTACGACGAAGCCTACCTGAGAGACGCGAAAGAAGGCGTCATTCTCTTTCTTGAAAAGGCGCGCGCCCATATACCGATGTGGGATCTGATGCTATCAGGGAAGATTTCCGCGCAGGAGCTACGTGAGCAATACGTGGTCGGGCATGCCGTGTTCCTGGAAGCCCTCGGGTTATACGGTGCTGAAATGGTGAACAAATACTTGGTGTATGGGAAAACGGAGGGCGTGGATAGGTTTGAAGCAATGGAAAAGCTGGAAAACCTGGTACCAGATAGGACCGCTCCGGTTTGGGAAGGTCGGTGTGTGGTGGCTGGCCGGATGCAGAAAACATCCGATGGGGTCAAAGGTACTGCTGCCACTCTGATGGGGTTGTGCGGTATGGCCCTCACGCCGACAGTGGCCGAAACTGAAATGCGACTCGGTTCGCTGCTCAACTAGGGGAAAGGATCCGGCCGGAGTTTCCGGCCGGAAACTGATAGGGGAGGGGAGTGATGTTTGTGCCTTATAGGGAGCGAAGCGTCCAGGTCGGAATGAGAGTGCGCGTCTATCGCAATCTGTTAAAGCCGAATTTCTTTTCCATTCAGGCGATGGAAGGCCCTGATAAGGGCAAGGTGGTTGGCTACGCACGGGCCGTGGGTCTGGAGAATGTCCGGTTTGTCGTGTCCAAAAAAACATGGGAGAGAGTAATCTCCGAGGGCGTCCGCACCGTGTTCGCCTTTGCCGATGGTGCCCTAGTGGATTGTTTGGAAGCGCTACCGGCGGGATTCGATGAACGAATCACCTTGATGCCGTTTGAGCGCTGCTATTTTTTCAACCGACAGCGACCGGAAATTCCCGTCACCGAAGCCGCGCGCGGCTATCTTTTCGGTGCCGATTTCTGGGCCGCTGCCGAGCCCGCAGGGCTGGACCTTTAATGGGTCCAGCCCACCCTTTGGGAAAAGAAGGCATATCCTTCCGGCCACGCTTCGCTGGATGAGCTATTCGTTGATCCCGCGTTGCGGGACTAACCCCCCTCTAAATCCTGACTTCTCAGAGATCCTACCGCGCCGATATTTTTGAAATCCAATCGGACTGCCTCACCACGCAAGATAGCCGTTCAATTTCTGCATTTCCGTAGCCCCGACATGAGGCGCAAAAAGCGACTCGCCAACCTTTTCAGTCCACGAAACCTTGTTGTATTGAAAGCTCTGAAAATCGTAAGGCCGGTCGCCGCAAGGACGGGGTGTTTCCGCTGATGTCGGTTAAAGCGAGCTTTTTATAAATAGTGATTACCTGGACCGAATTACGAGCAGGCAGTGGTCGGTGAATACGTTTTTGCAGCCTGAAGCGAGAACAGTGTCCACCGGTATAAATAGGTTAAGAAATATTGAAAAAGAGCGAGGTAATCGAATGGAAAACAAGAAGGAAACGGATATAGGGCTCAACACCCTGGGCGGAAAGATAGTGACTACGGGCCTGACATCAATGTTCATAATGTCGGCGACTGGTGTTCCGATCTGGCTGACAGCTGTACCTGTACTGGTGGTTTTGGTTGGTGTAGCGATCTGTACTAGATCGTTTTGGTGGCGTCGCTGATGTTATCAGCGGCACCAGCCGGTAGGGATCCTCCTTTCAGAAGACCGGCTGGTATTCCCTTTTAGGTGTTGGTAATTCGCATTATTGGGGTAGGGTGGAGGATACACCATCAAATGAGTGTTTCTCATGAACTATGTAAAATTAGATTAATTATTGATTTTATTATGAAAGTTGCAGATTTAGCTGTATCAGTATTCTAGAGATCATTTGCCGTCCAATCTAAATTGATTGCATGGTAGATCAAATGGAGTCTGCAACATGACCGAAACACCGTCCTGGTTGGACAGCTTCATTGCTGTCGCCGGCACTATGCCAACAGAGAATCTCGCTGTTCTTTCTATGGCCTTGGTGGCGTTGGCCGTAATCTGGAGAAGTTCTTGAGATGAGCGATCAGAGCACGAGCTTGAGAGAAGACCGGTTTTCGCCGATCCCAAGATATTGGCTGGGGAAAGAGCGGTGTTCACCGTGGGCCTTGGCAAAGGTTACTCGCACAGACCCTCTTACTGTGAGTTTGGGGGTACCACTTCCGATGGGACTCTCAAAGACGCCGACCGCTGGCCAGGTGATCGCGGCTTTGAAGATCTACATTGCGTTGGTGGCGATGGCTGATGACAAAAAGCAAGAAAGGAACGTGGGCAAGCACTGTCTGCGGACAACCTACGAGGAAATTCAGCTGTATCTCAAGCTGTCGAGGGCAATGGTGTGCGAGGGCCTGAAGCTTTTGGAGGCTACGGATGCCATCGAAAGGCTTGGCTACAAACCCCTGGTTTACAGAATAAAGGGGCTTGATCCGGACAGAGCGGATGAGTGGAAAGGGCACGTCAAATTACCGAAGGGGCACTTGTTCGGGATGCGAAGGGTATCGAGCAGCTATCCCATCATGCTTTCTGAGTACCCGAAACGGGGTCAGACTGCCATGAATGGTCTCGTGATCTATCTGCTCATGTTGTCCGTGTGCCAGAGAGACACCAATGTCTCGTTGATCTCTTACGATCGAATGATGGAAAGGACAGGGCTGAGCAGTAAAAACATTCGCCAGGCGATTGACCTGTTGGTTAACCACGACCTGATCAGCGTTTTGAGGGTTACCAACGAAAGCACCCTTGAAGCGTTTGGACTGCCGGTGCCCGCTCAAGCTCTTAAAGGATCGCCGAATGTTTACCTGATCAAAGGTGTGAAGGGGCGGAGGTACAACGAGCGTATCAATACACTGGAGAATTACGCGGCTCTGACCGCCAATCATCAAGCTACGCAGGATTTTTCCGAGTGAGGTGCAGCCTTTGGCGCGCCCTTCGGGGCGGGCTTCTCCAGGTTCGCTATTCGCTCATCCCGCCGTTGGCGGGACTGACGCCTTCCGTATCC
>DORE01000099.1:0-1455 GCA_003514305.1 Gammaproteobacteria bacterium
TTCCGATTATGGACGGCAGTGCTGGTCCTTTCGTGTTTTTGATTCAGTCCGCTGGCATCGAGGAGCAAAGCGAGCTGAAGCAGTTTATTAAGATCAAGAAGCCAATCCGGCTGGAGCAGGGCGACAAATCCGTCAGCCTCGGGCCTTTTGATGGCTTTAAGGTGAGCTATACACTGCTTTATGATCATCCCGTATATAGAAAGTATACCAAAAGTGCCACGATCGACTTCTCGAGTACTTCTTTTGTAAAAGAAGTTAGCCGCGCGCGAACCTTCGGCTTCATGCACGAGTTCGAGGAGTTAAGGAACCGTAATCTCGCTTTGGGCGCGAGTATGGATAATGCAATAGCCGTGGGCGATTACAAAGTGCTTAACGAAGATGGCCTACGCTATGAAGATGAATTCGTGAAGCATAAAATCCTTGATTCGATCGGAGATCTGTATTTACTCGGCAACAGTTTGATTGGCGAATTCAAGGGGTATAAATCTGGACATGCCCTTAACAATGCGTTGTTGAGAATGTTGGAAGTGAATGAGGACGCCTGGGAGATTGTTAGCTTCGACGAAGAATCGAATGTGCCAATATCCTACGTCAAGCCTGTGCTGGCCGCATAATACAAACCCCTCCAAGTTATTGACATAATAAGTAAAAGTTCTGCACACTTACCAGGTTTGTGAACGACTTAATTGCCCATCTCAATTCCTAGGTATTGAATTTTTTCTGTCTAACCCTGAAAATTGGGACTGTCAACCAGAACGCCAACCACGCAATGAAGCTCATAATAGTCAACCAGCGACACGCCAACACAAAAACCATCATCCTAAAGGGATGGGTTAAGGGGCTGCTTTCGGTTTGCCTGCTGGGCGCCCCTGTTGCGCTTGGCTACATCGGGTATCAGCTGGCTATATCTGACAACGCCTTTTTATTGACAGAAGATACGGCCCATAAATGGCAACAACGACTCAGCTTTCAGAAAGCTGAGTTGGAAGAGTTAAAGCAGGAATCCAAACGTGAGCTTGAGGCGCTAAGCTTGCGTTTGGCAATGATGCAAGCCAGGTTGGTAAGGCTTGACGCGATGGGAGAGCGCATCACCCGAATGTCAGATTTCGACAATGGAGAATTCGATTTCAGTCAACCCATAGTTGCGGTCGGTGGGCCGGCTCTCGGCGAAAATGAGTTTAGTGAATCAGGCTTCCTCGATGCTCTAAGTATACTTGAAATGCAGCTGGAAGACCGACAGGACCAACTGCAGATTCTCGAGGACCTGCTTGATGACCGCAAAATTCAGTCCGAGGTATTCATAGCGGGTCGCCCAATCGAGCAAGGCTGGATAGCGTCCCGTTTTGGTCAGCGGCCAGACCCTTTTACTGGCAGAATGTCTTTCCACGCGGGTATTGATTTCACCACCGGCCGCGCCGGTGCGGACATCAATACGGTCGCGTCGGGTGTTGTAAC
>DORE01000099.1:1785-3275 GCA_003514305.1 Gammaproteobacteria bacterium
CCTCGTTCAGGCTACGGATTGATGGTGGAAGTTAATCATGGCAATGGTTTCACAACGCGATACGCGCATGCGGAGAAGCTGCTAGTTGACGTGGGAGATATCGTCGACAAGGGCCAGAACATAGCCCTAGTTGGCTCAACCGGTCGTTCAACCGGACCACACGTGCACTTTGAAGTTTACAAGAATGGTCGCGTGGTTGATCCCGCCGCATATATACACCGAACGGTCAGATAAACTCTTTGCGAGTCCCCTGTGCTCACTCTGTGGCTGACTCCTCACAGCTTGAGAAGTTGCGCTCGAAACCCTCAAACCTAACTTCCGATACTGGTTTTCAGCTTATGAACATCCTCAATAAAATCTTCGGTAGCAGCAATTCGCGTAAGCTGAAGAAGATGAACAAGATCGTTACGTCAATAAATCTGCTTGAAAAGGAGTTGGAGCAATTACCTGACGAACACTTGCGCGCTAAGACCAATGAGTTCGTCCAGAAGTTAGCGGCAGGGGCTGCTCTCAATAGTATCCAGCCTGAAGCGTTTGCAGTGGTCAGAGAAGCGAGCAAACGGACCTTAGGCCTTCGACACTTTGATGTGCAGATGATAGGCGGAATAGTACTGAACCGCGGCGATATCGCCGAAATGCGGACAGGAGAAGGCAAAACATTGGTTGCGACCTTGCCTGCTTATCTCAATGCAATTTCTGGGAAAGGGGTACATATCGTCACGGTAAACGAATATCTTGCAGAGCGAGACGCTAACTGGATGCGGCCTATTTTCGAATTCTTGGGGCTAACTGTCGGAGTCGTAAAGTCGGGCCAGACTCCGGAAGAAAAGCGCCAGGCTTATGGCGCTTCTGTAACCTATGGCACTAATAACGAATTCGGATTTGATTATTTACGAGACAACATGGCTTTTCGTCTCGAAGATAAAATGCAAAAGCAGCTTAACTTTGCGATAGTCGATGAGGTTGACTCTATACTCATTGACGAGGCTAGAACCCCCTTAATTATTTCTGGAGCGGCGGAAGATAGTTCTAAACTGTATGTCGCTGTAAACAAACTTATCCCCAGACTCGAAAAAGGAGAAAAGCAAGAAGTTTCCAAAATGGAGATGATGGACAAGAATTTCGTCCCAGAAGAGTCTGGTCACTTCACAGTTGACGAGAAGGGTCGTCAGATTGAACTAACAGAAGCTGGCCATGAGTTCGTTGAAGATCTGCTTATCAAGCAGAAGTTACTAGAAGAAGGTGAGTCTTTATATGCGGCGACGAACCTTTCTTTGTTGCACCATGTTCATGCGGCATTAAAAGCGCATCATTTATTTAAAAGAGATATAGAATATATAGTTCAGAATAAGAAAATAGTCCTCATAGACGAGCACACTGGCAGGACCATGGAGGGAAGAAGGCTCTCTGAAGGACTGCATCAAGCTCTTGAGGCTAAGGAAAAGCTTGATATTCAAAGTGAGAGTCAAACCCTCGCTTCAACTACATTT
>DORE01000037.1 GCA_003514305.1 Gammaproteobacteria bacterium
GATTTGTTTGATGAGTTTGAAGGTCGAGCCGTTTATCAAAGCTCCGGAGATGTGAAATATCATCAGGGCTTTTCGTCCAACATTATGACGGCAGGTGGCGAGCTTCACATGGCGATGGCATTTAATCCTTCGCATTTGGAAATTGTAGCCCCTGTAGTAGAAGGGTCAGTAAGAGCCCGCCAGACAAGAAGAAATGATGACTCTGGAGATCTTGTGGTCCCCATAATCTGTCATGGAGACGCAGCGTTCGCAGGACAAGGCGTGGTTATGGAAACCTTCCAAATGTCCAACACGCGCGCTTATTCCACTGGTGGTACGGTACATATCATAGTCAATAATCAGGTTGGTTTTACTACCAGTCGACAAGACGATGCCCGCTCTACAGAGTATGCGACAGACGTTGCCAAGATGGTTCAGGCTCCGATATTCCACGTCAATGCAGATGACCCTGAGGCAGTTCTATTTGTGACTCAACTTGCGTTGGATTTTCGGTATGCTTTCAAAAAAGATGTGGTGATTGATTTAGTATGTTATCGCAGGCGGGGGCACAACGAGACTGATGAGCCATCAGGTACGCAGCCTCTTATGTATTCGGTTATCAAGCAGCACCAGTCAACTCGCGCTCTGTATGCAGAGATCCTGATAGCGCAGGGAATTATGTCTGAAGGCGAAGCGAATTCGCTGAGTGCGAATTTCCGGAAGGAGCTCGATACCGGACAGCATGTTGTTAAGAGTTTAGTAAAGGAACCTTCGGTCGAGCTTTTTGTCGATTGGAGCCCTTATCTAGGCCATGACTGGAGCCCTCACTACAACACCTCGATACCTTTAGCGCAGTTGAGTGCGCTGGCGAAGAAACTGGTTGAGCTTCCTTCTGACCTAACGCTCCAGAGGCAAGTCAAAAAAGTCTACCAAGATCGCTCAACAATGGCTGCCGAAGAAATGAGTGTGGATTGGGGTTTTGCAGAAACCCTTGCATATGCGAGTATCCTGACCAGTGGGAATAAAGTAAGGATCATCGGTCAAGATGTGGGTCGAGGCACGTTTTCTCACAGACACGCAGTAATACACGATCACATATCTGGTGATGCGTACACTCCACTTGAAGAGCTTGCGAAAGATCAGAGTGACTTCTCGATCTATGATTCCCTATTGTCTGAAGAGGCGGCCCTGGCGTTTGAATACGGCTACTCAACCACAACTCCAAATGCGTTGGTCATTTGGGAAGCGCAGTTTGGAGATTTTGCAAATTCGGCTCAGGTTGTCATTGATCAGTTTATCACTAGCGGCGAACAAAAATGGAACAGATTGTGTGGTCTAACTCTTTTGCTGCCGCATGGGTATGAGGGACAGGGACCAGAACATAGCTCGGCGCGTCTTGAGCGGTTTCTTCAGCTGTCAGCGGAGCACAACATCCAGGTCTGCCTTCCAACAACGGCTGCTCAAGTTTTTCACATGCTGCGAAAACAAGTCTTGTGTCCGATGCGAAAGCCGCTTGTAGTTATGTCCCCTAAGAGTCTACTTCGGCACAAAGAAACCGTATGTACTATGAAGGAGCTCGCTGAGGGTAGCTTCCAAGTCGTAATAAACGAAACTGACGATATCGACAAAGCTAGCGTCAGAAAGCTAATCTTTTGTAGCGGCAAGGTTTACTACGATCTCAGAAGCGAGCGGCGCAAGCGCGAAATAAAGGACATTGCGATAATCAGGTTGGAGCAACTATACCCATTTCCGCACGAAGACTGCCAGAACTGCATTTCAAAATACCGGAACGTAAAATCGATCACCTGGTGTCAGGAGGAACCGATGAACCAGGGCGCTTGGTATTCAAGTCAGCATCACCTCAGGCGGGCGGTTCATCATTCGTTCCCAGAAATAAGTCTTGAGTATGCGGGCCGGGAAGCTTCAGCCGCGGCCGCGGCAGGGTATCCAGCACTCCATCTGAGTCAGCAAGAAAAATTTATTAATGAGGCTCTGAGCTGAGGCTCTGGCGTCCAATGTTATAAAAAAAGGCCCAGTTGCCTATCAGTTAGGATCTATCATGACAACCGAGATAAAAGCTCCACAGCTTCCAGAATCGGTGCCAGACGGCACGATCGCTACTTGGTATAAAAATGTTGGCGAGACAGTTTCACGAGATGATCTACTTGTCGATATTGAGACAGACAAGGTAGTTATCGAAGTGGTCGCGCCTGACGACGGGGTCTTAGCTGAGATCCTGAAAGCGTCTGGTGATACGATCACTAGCAATGAAGCCATAGCCAAGTTTTCGGTTGGTGCTGACGACATAATTAGCGAGGGTACAACATCACACGTTGATGTAAATTCGAATGAAGGCGTCAGTTTTACAATGAGTGATGTAAGCGCTGCGCTCAGCCCGGCGGCGCGAAAACTTATCGATGAAAATAATCTGGAAGTAAGAGATATAACTGGAACTGGTAAAGATGGCCGCATTACCAAGGAGGATGTACTGCAACATATATCTGCTGACGAAGCGGCGGACATAAAAGTTACTAATCATTCTTCTCCGCAGCCGGTTGCGATTAATTCAGAGGGGCGTGTTGAGGAACGCGTGCCGATGAGCAGGCTCAGAGCAAAAGTTGCTGAACGATTGCTTACAGCAACCCAAACCACCGCGATGTTGACCACTTTTAATGAAGTAGATATGCAGCCAGTCATGGATATCCGGGCTCGTTATAAGGAAGAGTTCGAAAAAGCGCACGACGGAGTTCGACTCGGGTTTATGTCATTTTTTGTAAGAGCTTCCATTGAGGCGTTGAAGCGCTTTCCTGCAGTCAATGCTTCTATCGACGGTAACGATATTGTCTATCACGGCTATCAAGATATCGGAGTTGCGGTCTCCTCTCCGCGTGGTCTCGTTGTTCCCGTATTACGAAATGCTGACAACATGGGCCTAGCGGGGATCGAAAAAGAGATACGGAGCTACGGAGAAAAGGCAAGAGATGGAAAGCTTGCTATTGAAGAAATGACAGGTGGCACTTTTACAATTTCTAATGGCGGGGTTTTTGGATCGTTGCTATCCACACCGATACTTAATCCCCCGCAAACTGCGATTCTTGGAATGCATAAAATTCAAGATCGTCCGATGGCGGTTAACGGAAAGGCAGAGGTTCGCCCTATGATGTATCTTGCTTTATCTTATGATCATCGCATGATAGATGGAAAAGAAGCGGTCCAGTTTCTGGTAACTATTAAGGATTTGCTCGAAGATCCAACCAGACTTATTTTGGAAATCTGATTGGCAGGGGTGGTAGGAAGAATTATGACCAAAGAATACGACGTGGTTGTCATTGGTTCAGGACCTGCAGGTTATCATGCTGCGATCCGATGTGGGCAATTAGGGCTAAGGACTGCTTGTATCGAAAAGTGGCAAAGCAGAGACGATAAAACAGTTTACGGAGGGACCTGTCTGAACGTCGGGTGCATTCCCTCAAAAGCCCTATTAGACACCTCTCATAAATATGTTGAAGCGCTGCATGAGTTTGAGACTCACGGTATAAAGGTTCCCGCAGTAAGTATCGATGTGCCAGCGATGATGGGTCGGAAAGATGAAGTGGTAAAGCAACTCACTACAGGGATTGCTGGGTTGCTGTCTAGCAATAAGGTTGAAGCGATAAGCGGTAAAGGCAAAGTGACTACGCCGGAGACCGTCCTTGTTACAGACCATGAAGGAAAAGAGCAAGAACTAAAAGCGAAGCACATAATTATCGCTGCAGGATCAGTCCCTATTGAGATTCCTCCAACTCCAGTTGACCAAAACACGATAGTCGACAGCACTGGCGCGCTTGAGTTTGACGAAGTGCCAAAGAGGCTTGGAGTGATCGGTGCTGGGGTTATTGGGCTTGAGCTCGGGAGCGTTTGGGCGCGCCTCGGCGCTGATGTCGTCGTTTTAGAGGCTGTGGAGGAGTTCCTGCCGACAGTCGACCGTCAAATTGCTAAAGAGGCTGCTAAGATATTCGCGAAACAAGGTCTTCAGATAAAGCTGGGTGCACGTGTAACTGGCAGTAAGCTCAGCGCGGGTAGAGCCAAAAAATCGGTCACAGTTGAGTATCAAGATGGCGATGGAGAGCAAAGGGCGACTTTCGACAAGTTAATCGTTGCTGTAGGGAGAAAGCCTTACACCCGAGATCTTCTTGATCCGTCGCTTGGCATTGAGCTTGATGCGCGTGGCTTCATTCGAGTTGACGATAAATGCGCAACATCAGTTCCTTCCATTTATGCATGCGGGGATGTGGTGAGAGGTCCTATGCTTGCCCACAAAGGCATGGAAGAGGGGATCATGGTGGCTGAGCGTCTTGCCGGTAAAAAAGCTCAAGTTAACTATGATTTGGTTCCGTCTGTTATTTACACACATCCCGAAATTGCGTGGGTGGGTAAAAATGAAGAAGAGCTAAAGATGGCTGGTGTCGAATACAACGTTGGTGCCTTTCCATTTGCAGCCAGCGGTCGAGCGCTAGCAGCCAATGACTCGGAGGGAATGGTTAAAATAATTGCAGACGCAGCAACTGACAGAATCCTTGGATGCCATATTATTGGTCCTAGTGCGGCTGATCTGATGCAGCAGGTTGTAATCGCGATGGAGTTCAGTGCTAGCGCAGAGGACCTTGGCTTGACGATGTTCTCTCACCCAACGCTTTCAGAAGCTGTTCATGAAGCGGCCCTTGCTTCCCTCGGTCACGCGATACACATTGGAAACCGAAAGCGCCGTGCCTAAAACCAAGCAAGCTCAAGTATGGAGATTTGATGAACCTACACGAATATCAAGCTAAAGCGCTTTTCGCTGAGTATGGCCTTCCCGTATCGAGAGGGCGTGCGGTCGACTCCCCAGAGCAAGCTGCTGCCGCGGTTGCGGATATTGGTGGGGATAGGTGGGTGGTGAAAGCCCAAGTGCATGCGGGAGGGCGCGGCAAAGCCGGCGGTGTCAAATTGGTGAAATCTGGCGAGGAGGCGGCCGCCTTCGCTGAGCAGTGGCTTGGTAAGAATTTGGTTACTTACCAAACGGATGCGATCGGGCAGCCGGTGAGCAAGATCCTCGTTGAATCATGTACAGATATCGATCAAGAGCTTTATCTCGGAGTGGTCCTAGATCGTACTACGAGGCGAGTTGTGTTTATGGCATCAACTGAGGGCGGCGTTGAAATCGAGAAAGTTGCTGAAGAGACGCCTGAAAAGATACTTAAAGCACCAATCGATCCGCTCACGGGTGCGCAGGCTTATCAGGGACGGGAACTCGCATTCCAACTCGGGCTGCAGGGCGAGCAGGTTAAGCAGTTCTCACATCTTTTTACGGGCCTAGCTGCCTTGTTTCAAGATCTTGATCTTGCGCTACTTGAAATCAATCCATTAGTAATTACCACCGAAGGGAACCTTCATTGCCTGGACGGTAAAATAAATATCGACGGCAATGCGCTCTACCGCCAGCCAAAGCTCCGGGCGATGCATGACCCTTCCCAGGAAGATGAGCGCGAATCTCAGGCTGCTAATTGGGAGCTTAATTATGTGGCTCTGGATGGGAATATTGGCTGTATGGTGAATGGCGCTGGTCTTGCTATGGGCACAATGGATATTGTGCAGCTCAATGGTGGAAGGCCTGCGAACTTTCTTGACGTTGGTGGTGGAGCCACCCGTGAGAGGGTTTCAGAAGCTTTTAAGATAATATTATCTGATCAAAATGTGGCTGCTGTGCTCGTTAATATCTTCGGTGGTATTGTGCGGTGTGATCTGATAGCCGAGGGGGTAATCGGAGCAGTGCAAGAAGTTGGTGTCAAAGTGCCAGTGGTTGTTCGCCTCGAGGGTAATAATGCAGAGCTCGGTCGGGAGGTTTTGGCCGGCAGCGGACTGAATATTATTGCGGCGAACTCGTTGTCTGATGCAGCCGAGAAAGTCGTTGTCGCAGCGTCAGGAGGCTCTCGATGAGCATCTTGATCAACAGAGATACAAAGGTTATTTGCCAGGGCTTTACTGGCTCTCAGGGGACTTTTCATTCGGAACAAGCGATAGCTTATGGTACGAAGCTCGTCGGAGGCGTAACGCCTGGAAAGGGCGGGCAGATGCACTTAGGGCTTCCAGTATTCAACACGGTTCAAGAGGCATTCGATAAGACCGAAGCGGACGCCTCAGTGATCTATGTACCTGCTCCCTATTGCAAAGATTCGATACTGGAGGCGGCTGACGCGGGAATCAAGCTTATCGTGTGCATCACGGAAGGGATACCAACCCTTGATATGCTTGTTGCGAAGGAAAAGTGCGATCAGTTGGATGTTTGTCTTGTTGGCCCAAATTGCCCAGGGGTAATCACGCCAGGAGAATGCAAAATCGGCATCATGCCTGGCCATATCCATCTTCCCGGAAAGGTTGGGATCGTTTCCCGCTCAGGCACGTTAACCTACGAAGCTGTGAAGCAAACTACAGATCATGGCTTTGGGCAGTCATCCTGCGTTGGAATTGGTGGTGACCCAATACCTGGTTCGAGCTTTATCGATATTCTGTGTATGTTTGAAGCGGACCCGGCGACGGAAGCGATCGTGATGATCGGGGAGATTGGAGGTACTGCAGAGGAAGAGGCCGCAGCTTTCATAAAGCAACGGGTCAGCAAACCGGTTGTAGCATACATCGCTGGTGTAACTGCCCCTCCTGGCAAACGGATGGGGCATGCCGGAGCAATAATTTCGGGAGGCAAAGGAACCGCCGATGAGAAATTTGCTGCTCTGAACGAAGCCGGTGTCAAAACCGTACGCAGTCTTGCGGATATCGGCGAAGGACTGTCTGAGATTACCGGCTGGTCGTCACTTTAACTTGGGCTAGTGTGGTTGTGAATCTGGTCATTTCTAGCCGGATTTGCCCCGATAATTTTAACGGGTAAAAGGTTCTAATTTCGCAACTTAGTGTGATAGTCTTGATTCGAGATCAGGTGCACGCCGCTGAACTCCGGAGATGACCAAGCACTCTTCTGGCACATGCAGACCTGAAGATGTCTAGCCCGCTTGTGAGTTACCGATCCTCTCAACATTCGCGATTAGTTGAGTAGGACAGGAACCGCGTTTGGAGGTTTTCCACGGAGTTCTGGCATCATCTGAGAGGTGAATACTTAGGGAGACTCTGGCGATTCGATTTGGAGGAAAAGACGAAAAGTAAAAGTTTCCGTGTCTGAAGAGATGCGTTCTAATGCAGTATCTGCCTGTATTCCTGCTTCGACACACAGCTAAATTTACACATAATAATAGGATGGCACATGAAAAACCGTCACACCAACCGATTGAGTATGTCTAGTTTGATACTACTCGCGTCGAGCCTTTTTGGAGTTGCGCAAGCCCAGGAAATCTTGGTCGACAGCAGTGTTCTTGATCAAGCTATGGACGTTATCGGTGATAAATACGCTGAATCTGCTGTAGCCCAAGAAGAGATTACCCGTCTTGCAAATGAGGCGAGTTCCACATTTGAGGAATTTAAGAGGGCTAATGATAATCTCGAGTCTCTGCTAGTTCTTAACGCGGGTTATCGCCGACAGATTGCTGCTCAGGAAGAGCAGATTGTCACACTGGATGAATCCATTGCTAGTGTGGAGGAAGTGACTCGAGAAATCCCCTTGCTGATGGAAAAAATGCTTTCAGCACTGGACCAATTTATTTCTCTCGATTATCCGTTTCGAATGGATGAGCGTATGGCTCGGCTCCAATTCGCGAGGGATGCCATAGATAACCCAGATGTGTCTATCGCAGAGAAGTTCCGGCAGGTGCTTGTCATGTACCAGACCGAGGCTGCTTTTGGCCGCACTAACGAAACCTATCCAGACACAATTGAGATAGCCGGAGTCGAGCGTGACGTGAATGTTGTGCGCATTGGTCGAGTGTCTCTGATGTATCAAACTACAGATCGCCAAGTTACTGGAGCCTGGGACAACAACGTGCGACAGTGGGTAGAGTTGCCTGCCAGCGACTACCGTCAAGAAGTTCAGCAAGCTTCCCGAGTGGTTTCAAACCTTGACGCACCAGGTATTCTCTTCCTTCCAGTATCTGCACCGGAGGCTCAGTAATGAAATTATTTAAAAAAATTACAGGCCTGACTGCCGCTTCCGTTTTTATGGTAGCTGGCTCTTCCGTAGGCTATACACAAGGTTCTTTGAGCGAACTACTGAATGCGGTTGAAAACGATCGCGTCGCTGAGTCCGAAGAATATCAGCAACGGCTTCAAGAATTTGAACAGAACGCTGCGCGTCAGGCTGAAATTCTGGAAACCACCGAAGGTAGGATCACTGAGCAGGAATCGTTGCAGGTCCAGCTTAGCGATCAGTTTGAAGCGAATGAAGTGATCATTGCTGATAAGCGTGAAGTTCTTAGAAATCGTCGAGGCGACCTGAACGAATTATTTGGTACTCTGCAAGGCGTTGCTGGCGACTTCCTTAGTAATTTTCAAGATTCACTGATCAGCGCACAATATCCCGGCAGAACGGATGAGCTCGAAGTTATCATTGAACGTGCCGGGAGCTCAATTGAGCAGCTTAACATCTCTGAAATGGAGCGGTTCTGGTACTTTATGCACCAAGAAGTGACTGAGTCCGGTCGTGTTGTGACCTACAACGGAGAAGTCGCCTTGCCAAGTGGCGAGACGTCGACTCGATCAGTCACTCGCATCGGTTCTTTTAATGCGATTTCTGACGGTGAGTACTTGAACTATCAGGGTGAGGTCGCTCATCTTCAGGTGCTGCCGCGTCAGCCTGGTTCGGATGTGTTAAGCGCTGCGAATGCCCTCACGGCATCTACCAGCGGTTTTACAAGAGCCGGCATAGATCCAACCGGTGGTGTTGGCGGCCAGGTCATGGCGAACTTAGTTAACTTTCCAAGTGCTTCAGAACAGGTCGAGGCAAACGCTGGTGTTATTGGCTTTATAATCATTGGCGTGGGCGTGATTGGGATCATTCTGGGGTTCTTCCGACTGCTGATGCTGACCCTTGTCTCTGTAAATGTCCGCTCGCAGTTGAAGAGTGAAAAGGCATCTAAGAATAACCCGCTTGGCCGCGTATTGATGGTTGCTGAGTCCAATCCCAATGCTGATACAGAGACATTAGAGCTGAAGCTTGGTGAGGCGATTTTGAAGGAAACGCCTTCTTTGGAGAGTTTGCTAACTCTCATCAAGATGATCGCAACTATCGCTCCGCTGGGCGGGCTGCTTGGAACGGTCACCGGTATGATTCAGGTGTTCCAACAAATTACTGTGTATGGTGCTGGTGATCCCACGATCATGGCAGGCGGTATCTCGCAGGCACTTATGACAACTGTTTTGGGAATTGTGGTCGCTATCCCCACAATCTTCATGCACACAGTGGTTAAGAGCCGAAGCGATAACATCATCCACATCCTCGAGGAACAGGCCACAGGCATGATCGCGCAAAAAGCCGAGCGTGCAGCAGGCAGTTCCTAAGATCCCGGTCTAGCAAAGGATACTCTATGTACCTGGCAATACTGGATATACTGGATGCAATTGAAGCGTTTATGAACAGAGGCGGACCCGTGTTGACGATCATCATGGGTCTGCTTCTGATCAAATGGTCTCTAGTTTTTGAGCGCGTTTGGTATATCAATACGACACATAAAATGAATGTCAAAAATACGTTAGCTGAATGGAATGCGCGTGCTGACAAGTCTTCCTGGAGCGCTCATCAGATTCGCAACATGATGATTTCAAAGATCTCCCTTGACGTTCGAAATACACTTCCAATTATTGAGGTGCTTGTCACCATTTGCCCGTTACTGGGACTTATCGGAACTGTGACAGGCATGATTGAAGTTTTCTTCGTCATGTCCTTTAGCGGGGGCGGAGATGCGAAATCCATGGCTGGGGGCGTGTCAAAAGCGACTATACCCACCATGGCGGGAATGGTTGGTGCTATCTCCGGGATTTTTGCGTTTAACTATCTCAAATCTACAATAGATAGAGACCTGGAATTTCTGGAAGATCACCTTCCGATTAATCAGTAGTCTCTCTAATGACAGGCGCAGGTCAAAAAAATGAAATCAGGTTTAATGAAGAGGAAGGACCAGGAAGAGGCCGGTGAGATAGATCTTACACCCATGCTGGATGTGGTTTTTATTCTATTGATTTTTTTTATCGTCACATCTGTATTCGTGACTGAAGCAGGTATCGAAGTGAGCAGGCCGGAAGCGTCAACCGCTGATGACACTTCCGGGGACATGATCCTCATTGCCGTTGGACAGGCAGGTGACATCTGGATCGATGGCGACCAGATAGATCCCAGGTTTATTCGGTCTCGCTTTGAGTTGAGGCTAGCTGACGCTCCTAACTCATCGGTTATTATTCAGGCAGATGAAAATGCGAATAACGAACAGGTAATGCTGATACTCGCGGCAGCCCGTGAGGCAAACATCGAGGATGTCAGTATCTCTGCG
>DORE01000229.1 GCA_003514305.1 Gammaproteobacteria bacterium
CCTAAGGGTGAGTGGTTTAAGTGGAAAAAACAGCCCGAACTCATCGACGCGGTGCTGATGTACGCACAACGTGGCCATGGCAAACGCTCGTCGTTTTACTCGGACTATACATTTGGTCTATGGGAGCAAGGGCGCTTGCTTCCGATAGGAAAGGCCTATTTTGGATTTACCGACGAAGAGTTAACGCTACTGGATAAGTGGGTGAGAACGCATACGAATGAACGATTTGGCCCGGTAAGGGGGGTTGAAGTGGGCCTTGTCTTCGAAATCGCTTTCGACTCCGCACATGAGTCTTCGCGCCATAAGAGCGGCGTGGCACTGCGCTTTCCGCGTATACACCGTATCAGATGGGACAAGCCCGCATCGGAGGCGGATCAGTTGACTACGTTGAAGGCGCGCATATCTCCCTGACGGCTCGGCCCTGCAGCTCCAGAACGAATAATCCGAGGCTCGGAAGGGCTTCTGACGCTTTCCGAGTTCTGTTATAGCTGGGCTCGCTTCAAGCGCCAGTCGATCAGAATTTCGCCCAGGCTACGACGCAGCTTGAAGTTGATCGATTTATTTTTCACCACCTCACTGATTAGTAGGTTTAAACCGCTCGATTTAAATGCACTTGAGTGTGTCTCGATTTTTCCAGCTCTGCGTATTTCTCCATAAAAAGCTTGTCTTACGGCAGCCTTGAGCTGCACATGAGAGCCGTCCCTATTCATGTTGAGTGCGCGCCAATCCCGCCTCAGGAAATGGTCGATTACGGCGTGAGACTGCGCGTATGGCGCAAAGAGCTTTTTCTTGGCGCTTGTTTGGAGGGCGATGCAATTCGCTGGAATCTCACTGCGCTCGAGGAGCGTTCGTCGCAAAGTCAGAAACTCCTGCGCGTTGCTTTTATGGATCCCGCTGAAGTTCGAGGTCAGGCCGCAAAGGATATCCAACCCAGAGGGCCAAAGGGTTAAATTTTCGGTGAGTGTAGGCATTAATTCGGACACCACGTAAAACATCGCGACATCATTTTTTCGATGAACACTAATCGACCCAAGTAAACCTCGGATCTGCTCGAAAAAAATGCCGGTATTTATATCGTGCACTTCTATCTGCCAACGCATTTTCTGCGCGATCGCGCATGAGCTTTCCACGTACTTGCTTTGCGCACCATTCAGAGTAAACACATGAAGCGTCACCTGCTTACCTGAGAGCCCAGCTGCACACCCGAGGGAGAAGGAATCTAAATCGTTAAGATATAAAACCCCTACGTCCCGACCTCTAGAAATTGCTTGGATTTCTTGCTGCAGTAGTTCGTTAAGCATTGCTTTGTTGAGGAGTGTTGCCGTCGGTCATGCTCAGTCAATGGGAAAAGTGGCGCGCGCTGTGTTGCAAAAGAGTATTCGTTGCGCTGATCTAAATTGTCAGAATAGGTAAAGGAGTCTTTGGAAACGATTTCACTGCTCGTTGCCATAGATCAAGCACGGGTAGGAATCTCACCGTTGTGGGATCTTAGTATTTATAAATGCTGTCGTTGCACACCTCGGAGCAAGACAAAGTCTAGACATTGGACTTCCGAACGGTTTACCGGACGCATAGAGAGTTAATAAAAAACTAAAGAAACTTCCTGCAGGCCCGACTAAATGGTTGCCTTGGGGACTGACTACATCACGCTCTCTCTCCCTCTCCAAAAGAAGCTGAGTCCCCAAGGCCGTTATTAATTGGTTTTTAGGCCAAGTTCGAAGTCTCAACCGCCCCTGCATTTTGACCTTTGAGTCATGCTACGCCCGCAATTCTTGGTGGCTGCTGTTTGCTTCTGATCAGCAGGTGTTGCTTCTGGAGGGATATTGGCGCAGCCAGTTGTTTGTAAAGAACCGGCCAACAGTACAAGTGGGATGAGGTATTTCATAAATTTTTACGACCACTTAGATCGCATCGGATTTAGCTGAAGAAAAAGTACAAGAATAAAGCATCGCCCAAACCACCGACGATAACGATCGCCCAAAATAATTTTGGATTTGCAAAGCACCCATTTACAAAACGGCTAAACATATAAACACATCGAACGAACCCAACCAAAAGCAACGACGCGGAATGACAGGGCGAGTAAGGCGAGTAAGGAGTGCACCTCCGATCTTCGTCGGCGCCAGACTCCGTTAACTTCTAAAGACCCCGGCGGTATCTCAAAGATCTGGGTTGCGCGGCGGAGCTTGAGACGAGGACAACCGACGGCCCTGCAGTTAATGCTCACCAGGGAAGCCATCACCGGCCTTAGTATCAAACAGCTGAATCTTCTCATCAGCTTCTCGTCACCGCTAATGGGCACCAAGTGGGGATAAGTTCGTTGGTTAGGAGCTGCGAGGACGAAGACGGTATAGATAGGTTTGCGCGACGCTTTCGTTTTGTGGACGATTACCGTACTTGGCCTCCCACGCCTCAGAAAACAACGCGAAAATTTCCGGATCGTTAACTCTAACCGCCTCAAGTTCAAAGATTTCATCGCCTGAACGAAGTCGAACGTTGGGATTTTGTTCGATGTGTTCGACCCATGTAGCTTTGTTATCTCCTGCAAACACGTGCAGATAATCCACGACCTCAACCACCCAAAGATTGACCGAGTAAGGGTCACTCGCACTAGTTTCGAGCTGAATAATCTTATCTTGAGTGATTCTATCGAGCGACGGAGGCAGGGGTAGAACCCTGCCTTCTAGGGCACCGCTAGAAATAGGCAGATACTCTGCGCACCCTGAAGCGAGTAAACCTATCAAAACAGCGGTAATCAATTTGCGCATCCGTGCATTGCTCCTCTGGGGTTTTGGCAGCCCGCAGATGTTAACAGGCCGCGATGAAAAAGCTTCTAACCTACCTCTGGTC
>DORE01000041.1:0-12609 GCA_003514305.1 Gammaproteobacteria bacterium
TCACGATGGGCCGGAATATGCACCCGTCCAATAATCAGTCGAGTGAGGTGTTTTCACACCGCAACGGGGACATTTTTCAGCTTTATTAGAAACCTCTTCACCACACTCTCTACATTTAACAATCGCCATCGATAAAAATCTCCTTCCTATGATTTATTGGAAATAACGCTCCGCACAGGGGCAGACAAATAAGCGCAGCGTTTTGGCTGTCCCAGCGACCAACGGGAGCGATTGCTGCGTTTTTTATGAACCATCATTGGGCAATGAATACCAAATCTTCCTACCGGGCCAACCGTCACAAAAGAGATGTGGTGTATAACATTATAAAACGGATTTATTTATCGGCGCTGTATCGCGTTATATTTTTATGATTATGTTTCATGGCTCAGCAATTCGTGCTTTCAGCACTTGAATAGCCTTGGAATAGCGTTTATTTAGTGACCGAGCTTGCTCTTCGGATAGGGCGCTGAGGCGGCTGGGGTCATTATTATCGAGCAGGTCACAGAGTTTGACCTGGATTGCAGCCAAAGGCCCTTTGGCTGCGAGTTGATCTATGCGCTGTGCGTAAGTCAGCCCGTCATCCTTGTTTTTGGTGACGGCTGCAACGGTCTGGATGGTTTGTTCTGAATAGCCCCGTTCGCGTAAGTCTTCTGCGGTAATACCACAATCTTCCATTACGTCATGCAGAAGTGCTGCATGACGAGCATCTTCGTCAACACTTGGAAACAGTTCCAGTAGACGCATTTGAACCCTTAATGGGTGTTGGGCATAGGGGTGGCCGGCTTTGTCGGTTTGTTTGGCGTGCAGGGCAATAATCCATGACTTGGTGTCATGTATGCGGCGCTCGCAATTCCACAAATCCCACTGCTCAGGCGTGACATTGTCATCGTCAAAAAGATGGTACACGTCGATATCAAGGAGCTGCTGGGCTATGGCCTCCTGCAGCTTGGGATTCACCTTAGGGAGTTCTTTCCCTTCGGTGTGGATTATGCATTTGGCTATCAGCAATAGGTCGTCTCGGTACATGTCTTCGATAGGTGGATTACCCCAGACAGTATTCATAGCCTCACATAAAGACTCAATCTTGCCGTGTCGCTGCTCTTCGGGGAAAGGTAGGGAATAGCGCAATTCTGTGTGGTTAAAGTGACTGGCACAGTAGCCCACGATGGCCTTCATAGCTTCCCATTCATCTGGGGAAGCATTCAGGCTCGCGAAGGCATATTCTGTGCGTTCGATCTTGATCATCTCTCGTCAGTCCGGGTCGACGTCACTCTTTAATGATAAGGCTCTCTGCTCTCTTAAGTTTACCTAGTGCAGCATCAAAGACTTGTTCTCCGCTTTCGGTATGCTGCTGGTAAACAGCAATGAGTTGATCGACTTTATTGATGGTGGCATAGGTCAATTGGCTGTTCTGTTGTTTGGCTTGTTTTGCGGCTTCCTCCGCTTTTTGGAACTCATTTCGAGCTGTATCGAAGTCATTCAGCGCATCACGTCTTAGCTGTTTAATCTTTTCAAAATGTCTTTTCAGCGACTTGAACCCCTTCAACTCAAACAGTGATTCGTTGATTTTTATGAGACTAGCGGCAATCTCAGCCTTCGTTTGTGCAGATTGAATACCATTCGACAATAGCCAGTCGTTATCCAACTTGACCATTTGCGTCACTGCACCTTGGACTGAGGCATTTTGCTTCGCGACCAACCAACGCTCGTAAGTCTTATCACGTAGGAGTTTGACGCCGCCATTGTCGAATACTTGGAAGTTCAGCTTATCAGGATTGATCCGCTCATCGGCGATACGCCCGATCTTCGGTCTGAACTTGAACACCAGAAGCTGTTTGGCACCCTCTAGAACTTGAGGATAATTGGGAAATTGAGGGCAGATTTGACGGATTTCGGGAATGATTTTTTCTTGCAAATAAGCGGCGGGGTGTGAGTTGAGAATCTCCTTTTTGACCGCCTCGTTATCATATTCCGCAATGACGCTGACGTAGGAATGCTGACACCATTTGGGTCCAGGCTGACTAAACCATGAAATAAACTTTAGGCCTTCGCTCTGATGCAACACGTATTCATTGATCTCGCTGCGAATAAGCTGTTTTTCAACTTCGGCGGCGCTCCGCGGGTCAAGGGCTGCCAATTGCTTGGAATTAAGGTGATATTGCGCATCAAGGGAGCGGTGACCGGTTACTTCAGCTCCTGCTTTACTGACTTTTACCGTGATGCTATCCCAAGGTGGGGGCTTGTTGCTTTTGAGGGCGGAGACAAGTCCACTCGGGGCCATATTGCTCGGCTTGCGGTACATGGCCAGAGTGATGTAATCGATCTCCACTTCGGCACCACAAACACGCTGAATTGACGGGAGAATGTCATCATACACCCACTGGTGCAGAGGCTTGCCAAGCGCTGCCATTCGTTGTTCGTGAGGAGCGGAATAAAAAACACTGACCGGGATGGCGCCACCGGGAAGGTTGTGATCTTCACACCAACGCTGGTTTGATGACCATGGAAACGAGAGGACCCAAAGCCCGTCTTGCTGATAAATCACTTTGTCGTCGTTTTGAGCGATTGCTGGCAGAGCAATCAGGAAACCCAGACCGACAGTTATCGCTTTTAAAATCATATTAACCCCTGGTAGCGTAAATTAAGCATAACGCTCGGCTCACGCGCCGGTTTGGAGCCGCGAAAATAAATCTGTCCCGGTTTTCGCGGTTTCCCATGGTTAATCAAGCACCTCAACCTTCCCCGCTTTGCATTCAAATCGATTGCCTGATATTGCCTTAACTTGTATTTTGCTCAAATGAACCTTCATTCCTTTCTGTAACGTTTTTCCATTTTTCATAAGTGACTTGATCGTTGGTTGCTCAATACGCACTGTACTTGCACATTTTTCTTTCCATTCCGGATGTGATGGTGCGTCAATGATATGTCTACTCCTGCCAGCATTATGTCGATATATACCTACAACATCACTACCTAACAACCACGAACCTGAAGGAAGATAATCTGGATCGGATTTCGATTGATAGGGTGTATGCGTAAATTGTTTTTTGTGTTCAGCATCACACCGCTCTCCATGCTTAACCGTTTGACCTGCCTCTTGTTGCTTAGCGGCCACAAGACAAGAGCGCCAACAGAGTTTGTATCCATGCTCGGAACATTGGCCTGCCTTGTCCCGATAAGAAAGTGAGTCTGCAAACACTGTATTACCACAAACAAGTAATACCACCAAAACGTAAATCGGAAATAACATGACATTCATAAACAACCCCTTTGCCTGATTGTTATGTTTTCTTTCGTGATCTGTAAAACATCTGTCAGAATTTGCATGCCTAACAGTGACTAGGTAGCGCGCTTCGTTATTGCAATCAATGGCTTCCATCACCTTCTGAACTTCAACAGTCGACAACCGCTGCTCGATTTGGGCTTTGATCAAGCGGACATACCCACCACCGTGGGTCACGTTCTCCGGCATAGGCGTTTTGAATGTAGCATCCCCCACAAAGATCTCGTGCCGCGAAACAATGATGTGGTCGATCTGAGTAGTGCCGGCTTCGGTGGGCAGGGCAACGTTCTTGATCAGGTGGCAACGAGTTTTGCGTAGACAGAGTTTGGCGGAGAAATTAACCACTGCTTCCCCGGCTTTGCCTTTGAAGCAGGGGAATTTGATAGCCGCCGCAAGAATGAAGAGCGGTATCAGGTACCAGATATAATCGAAGAGGGGCGGTAATGCCGGGGCGTAGTCCATCTGTCATCCTTAACAGCGGCGTTTATCCGTTTCTTATTACTACACACTAGTCCAACCCTTGGGAAACTTCCCACTCGGGAGACGAAAAATTTAGTAAACCACATAAAACAAACCTGTCCCGGTTCTCTGCAAATAGGCCGTTTCCGATTCTGAGCGGTCACGACCGGCCCGTCAAAAGCCATAACAGCAAGCTAGCACCCCCGAGAAGAAGCACTGAAAAATGGACCGCCAGGTTCTTGCGAACAGTTGGGACGGGCTTGGCGGTGAAACCAAAATAATCCTCACCAAACAGCCCAACACCGCAGCGTTCACAGTAGTTTTTCGAGTAAGAGACCCGAAGCTCAGACGGCTCAAACCTTATTCGGCAACTGTAACAACTGGGCTTAATCACTTCGGGCTCCGATTTGTTTGAAAAACCGGGACAGGAAATCCAGCTGATCTTCGATGGACTGCTCCAGAGCTTCGCCCCGATAGACATCAAAATGACCCACCGGATAGTGCTTAACTTCCGCGTTCGGCATTCTCTCGGCCGCTTTGACCGCAGCACTCGCCGGGGCGACCGTATCGTGGTCGCAAATCAACACCAGTGCCGGGCAGGCGACTTTGCTCGCCAACCGGATGGGCCGGAACAGAGGAATGGCAAAACTCACGCCTGCTGCGACGTAATTCGATGCGTTATCGGCCAGCAAGGGAACATACCCCTCCTGGCAGTCCTCAGCCGTCATCATGCCCAACTCGCCGGGGCGGCCGGCGGACGCAATATACCGGGGAGACATCCCCAGCCCACGACGAAGCCAGTCGACCGTTCCGTGCCAGGTCAGGCGCATCGCCTGCATGAGGCCGGCATAACCGACAACCCCCAATAAAGACGCCAGACCATCCATCATCGGGCATTGGGAGATGGTGCATTGCACGTTTCCATCCTTTGCCGCGGCCGCAATCACCAGCCCGCCGGAAAACGACGTTCCCCACAGGCAAATACGGTTGTCATCGACACGATCCAGCTGCCGCGCAAAATCCAGTGCCGCCAGCCAATCTGCAACTTCCTTCCAAGGGCTCAGCGTCTGCCGTGGCTGACCGTCACTGTCACCGAAATGGCGGTAGTCAAAGGCAAAGACCGCATAACCCGCATTGCAGAAGGCTTCTTTAAACGGTTCCAGACCACTGGCATGAGTCAGCCCAAAACCATGGGCCATGACGACACACGGTAAACCTTTACTGCCGGCATCCGGCGTGTAAAGAACACCGCGACAGGTTGTACCATCGCTCTGAAATTCCAGGGGCGTTTCGATCATTATTTGGCTCGCATGCTTGAAGGTCGAGAGTTTCAGGATAGCTCATTGCTTCAGGACCAAACCGGCAGTTCAATAATCCCACCAACCACACCGTCTTCACTCACCTGCAACCGCCCTACCGTGATCGGCAGCGTACAACGCCGGGGCCGAGCAGATAAGCGCTGCTATAGTGAAACGAGCCCGCCTCACTCCCAAAGTGGCGGGATCCAGCGCAAACGTACAACCCATGGCAGGAGTTTCCCATGCCCACTTACACCGTCACGGTCGCGAATCTGTCTCTGTCGCCGCAGCAGAAATCACAGATCGCCGAGGCCATCACAGCGGCCCACAGCGCCCAAACCGGCGCTCCCCGGTTCTTCGCCCAGGTTCTGTTTTCTGCGACCAGTGAGGGCGACCACTTTGTGGGTGGCAGAGTGAACACCGCGCCTCAGGTGTATGTGCACGGCCTGGTGCGGGAGGGCAGAAGCATCGAGATCAAACAGGCCCTGATGAGCCAGATGCTTGAAGAAATCGCCCAAATCGTGGACATCTCAGCTGAGGATGTCTGGATCTATCTCCAGGACATTCCGGCCACCCAGATGATCGAGTTTGGGCGGTTTTTGCCGGCGCCGGGCGATGAAGCGGAGTGGGAACGAGAAATGACGCCAGAAAGACGGGCCAGATTGCCCAAATAACGGCAATCATAGATCTGGCCCGGATTTCAGAGCTTATCTAGATCACAGGGTATAGCGGTACCCCACCGTTACAGCATCAAAGCTATCATTTTGGTCCACATTCAACTCAATACTGTGATGTTCCCTAAACCAGAGTGCCGCACCTATTGAAGTCGTGCTGTCAGAGTTCTCCTCATCAGAATCTGAGAAACCACCGCTGACCTCCAAGGTGCCCGGCACAACCCAAATACGGGTAAACAGGCCGTACGATAGTGCGCTGTCGTCTTCGGTGGCACAGATGTTATCCGCGCAAGCTTCGACCTCGTTGCCCACATAGCCAACGCGGGGAATAAGGTCTACACGATCCCCAATGGGAATAGGTACAAACAGGTTTAAGCTAATTGAGGAGTTGGTGATTTCGGTGCGATTGCCTTCGTTGGTAAAAATACCCGCTGACGCCCCGATTGCCAGGTTATCAGCCAACTGAACCGCACCATTGATACCGGCAGCACCGAAGTCCTCGTAAACCTCATTCAGAAAAACGATTTCCTCATCCGGCGTTACCCGCCCCAGGTACCCGCCGACGGTGCTGTATGAAAAATTGCTTTTGCCGATACCGGATTGAGTTTCTTCCGCAAACAGCGGAGTGGTTGTCATAGCCAGAACAGCCGTAAGGGCTACTGCGTTCCTTTTTCGCATTTTGTTTCCTCTTATTGTGGCGTGACTTTACTGTCACTGGATTTATGCTGTGCCTTCAACTCCCGATAAACTTCACAAGCCTTATCCCGCTCTCGCGCTAACCTGGGATCGCTATTACCCATGGCCGAAACCGTCGCCGCATTGCAGGCCTGCCGGGCATCTTCCAAGCTGGAGAGCATTCGGGCGGAGCCGATACTGGCAACTGTGGGCTTGAACGACACAGCAGCATTGCAGTACATATTCTGGATTTTCACCTGCCGCCAGTCGCCTGCCGACGACTGCTTCAATTCCGAACACAACGCATTGAAAAGCCGAGAAGCCTTAACGGTACACTCGGAAAACTGGCTAATGTTTTGTTGGTAGTTTGCACAGACACTTTCCGGACGCACTCGCCAAAGTTGATGCTGGTATGAGACAGGAACACCCTCGTATTCGACAACGACGGGACTAACCTCAAGATTTCTGGTTTCATCGAAATGATTCGATACCGTCGACTGCACAGTATTCAGGTAAGCGGAAAACACCAAACTCACTGGGTCCAAGGTTTTGTACTCCGATACAGATCCAGACTGGGGATAATAAATTCAGGCCACGCATTCCGCACCTGAACAGTAAATTTAAAGAAATTTTGAACCATTACGTAGAGCGAAACGGCGTCTCATCAGATGCGACCGGCTTACTCGGTTCGTTAAGGCTTTCCTGGTAACTGGTAAGTCACCTTCGAGCCGTTAGTTACGACGATCTTTTGCCGGATCAATTCGTCCATAATTTTTCCCAACTCATCCTCTTCAAGCTTCTTCATGAACAATGAATTAATCGAGTTGGAGAGTGTTTTCACAGCTCTTGGCTTGGCAGCGCCACGAACCTTGAGAAATTCAACAATTGCGTCGATTCGCTCTGCCATTGACTTAGAGTTTGAGATTTTGAGGAGGGGAATTTCGGAAATATCCTTTTCTCTCTGGGCATAAATGCGCTTGGTCTTAAGATGCTTAATCAGCGGATCGAAACCAGTATCTTTTGAAATTACATGAAAGTAGCAGTCTGGGTCCCTGGCCGCGATGTTTCCCATGTAGAACGCAATATGAAAATCCAACGCATTCGGGCCATTTCCCTCAATTTTCACATACTCTGCGTCAGCGCCAAGAGACTGCATGGCGCAAGCCAAATCGAATGAGATCTTTACCTGTTTCGAGCCAACGAAAACGATAACTTTAAAACCGTGCCCCTTGAGCAGCTCGAGATTTTTTGGCTGAACGTTTTCGAAATCGATCAGTACGTAATTGGTTTTCACGAATACTTCCTCGCTTCCTTGCAATTCGCCTTAACGCTGAGCTTTGCGGCGATTTTGGAGCCGCGCAGCGGCGGAAAAATTGTCCGGCAACAGCGCTTCGTTGGGCGACCGTCACCGTGCTTGAAAGTATGACAATACCTGTTGATCAACGCCCCCAGCACTGCGTATTAAACCGACGACTCGCTCATTTTTGCGCTTGAAATATTGAACCACTGAACCCTGTGAGTCAGAAATGCCCTCCAACTCCTGAAGGTAACTACTCAACTCCGAAATTGCCGTAGTAAGCTGCGTGTAAAGGGCCTCTACGACTGTGCCAGGTGTTCGAGCAACGTTTAAAAACTTCGCAAACGCACCTGTTGGCAGCTGTTCGTTTGATTGGCGATAGACCTCATGAGCGATGTGATCAATGGTGATTTCTGGTTGTGTCCCAGGCTCGGACACCAAGGTCTGTCGAAGCTGACCAATTTCCTGGTCGATGAGCTGAATTATCCTAATCAGATCCTCCTGTTTTGCAGAGAGCTTGAGATGGTCAATTTGCTGCTGAGCTGCGTCCGCGGAGCGTCGAAATTCCCCACGCGCTTGTTTGAGCTCAATTCTTTGTATATTGATCGTGTAAAGCAAGGCGAGAAAAGCCAGAAATGCATAAAGAGGATTTAGCAATCCTCCGAAAAAATCACCGAACTGTGCCCATTTTTCATGCGAGTAAACTGGGCTGCTCCCATACATGAGTACGTAGCCGACAATAGGGACCAGAAGAATCATAGCAGCAACTATGGCTACCATGATTAAGACCCTGTTTTCCTTCATTCGAAACCTACCTTTTGTTTTACGGCCAACGCGAAAATTCACCGGCGGCCTTTGCGCAGCGAAGCGGAGAAAACGCCGTCCGGTGGAGGCGCTTCATGGCTGTAACGTACTGGAATGACTTGTTAATAGAGGCCTAACAGAAGTCCAGACACGAACGCATACACGAGTATAGCCACCGCTCCCAAGGCAAAACCAACAGCTGTAAAGAAAAAATACGGCCATATCTTCATAAAGCGCTGTGTCCGTTGTAGCTCGTCTTTCCCATAGTTTTTGGGGAACTCGTGAAGCCGTTCAGCTTCTTCGAGCTCAGCAAATTGATTGTTAACCTGGGATGCCCTTACCCATGAGGCAAAAATTTCGAACGAAATGAATGCAAGCAGCGATGTGAGTGAAAATAATCCAACAAGCAATACTTGCCAGCCGATCAGTTCGTCTCTTGAAAAATTCCAGATAGTAAACAAGCCAGCGTAACCACCCAGAATGATAATGTTTGCGTACTGCTTAGCGTGCTCGTATGTTCCAGAGACCACCGACTTCTGCTCTTGGATGAATTCATGGAAATCATCTTGACCAGTGTTTTCTTTCTTTGCGTCCTCAATTTCTAAACTGCTATACGTACTGGTAATTGAATCAAGCGACGCATCTACATGGTCGAGATACATGAACTCGTCTCCCTTCGACCGAGCTTCTCGAACTTCCGCTCGCAAATCGTCGACGGGATATCTCCAATCCCACATACAGTCTCCTATTAACGCCTCACATGACCGGCAGCAGAAAGCAGAGCGAGGAACGAGCGACGCTTATTGCTGTCCAAGTGCATGTGATTGTTAGAAATTATGAACCAAATGCTTTAGTGATATTGGCAAAAAGAGGCTTGAAGCCTTTTAGATCCGACGAAGAAATATCCTTGGACTTCTTAAACTCTTCTAAAAGCTTAGCTTTAAGTTCGCTCTTTGCAGACCTCCTCGCTTTAGTGTCCGTAGATGATAGCTTCATAACGATATCGGTATTGCTCCCATATACATTGGATAACACATTTTGAGGTAAAAGCCCTTCAATACAATCTTTACCGGCCTCATCTAGGCCTACCGCCATATGGTCATCATCATTCTCCAAGCTGAGTTGCGTCATAATCTTTTGCAACTCATTCTTTGCATCCAGATCATATGTAATGTAAACACGATTAAATTTCTCAATCACAAATTTGAGCATTATCGAGTTTTTAAGGGCATCCTTACCGCCATATGCGATAACTTCAACGCCTTCGGGTATCGTAAACCCTTTAATTCCTAATGAAGAAATAAACTCTAAATAGTCTTTATCTATCGGCCCTTCAACTAATACAGCATTATCTCTAGATGCTTTAACCACGTCCCCCCACGGCTCAACGGATTCGTGATTAAGGCCTAATATTTCGCCAAATGGTTCCATCCATTTATCACATGATACATCTACAACAACAGTTTCTTTTAGCCTCTTTCTAAATAACTTCCTATCAAGAAGAACATTAGACTCAGGCTGCTCTTGACAAAGCATATAGGGGCTGTGTGTCGTAATAATAATTTGAATTTCTAGCTCTCTTGCAAGCCCTCTTATAACCCTCCCAAATTCTGCTTGAGCAGAAGGGTGAAGGAAACTTTCTGGCTCCTCTATGATGATAATAGGAGTAATTCTATTATCATCATTGGATTGCTGTTTCACACGGCTCGCTGAAAGAATAGACATCATAATTTGAGTCCGGTTTTGTGTTCCAGCACCCCAGTCATCCAAAGGTACTTCCAATCCTTTATCTTTAAGATTTATCCCTAAAGGGATCGAGTTCCTGAAAAGCCCCTCAAAAACAGTTAGCTCAACTTCATATTTATCTTCTAGCTTTCCCAGAAGACCCGATAGTTCTCCTCGATGCTCTGATGCAAATTTCTTGACTTTCTTCCTAATTCTTTCTTGCTCCTTTTGCAATTCTTCTTTTTCGTCTTTTGAAAGCATCATTTCATGAAAGCTTCTGGATCCAGACGGATGAAGTATTTTATGCCCTCCACTTGTCGAATTGTGTAGAAATACTATATTTGAAGAGGATAGCCTTTGATATATTTCGCCAGTTTCGTATTTTTCGAGATTTTTTCCATTAATCAGTACCGATACTTCTTTTTCCTCTTTCTCTCTGATTTTCACCTTCACATCTAAAGTGAAGTTTTCATCAAGATCTTCTATTTCCGCTATCTTTTTAACAAAACTATAAATCCCTGGGTCGGCCTCTTTTGACGCGCTTAGAAAGTAACTAAATTCAATAGATGCGTCTTCGCCTGCCCACTGAGTTTTGGCTGTCGTGTAAGATATTGAATCTTCATCATCAAAAAACAAAAACTCCCTTTCTTTTGATTTAAATAGAGATCGAATGCACTTAATTACCGAAGTTTTACCGGCATTATTTTTACCACTGATAGACGCGAAGTATCCGTCGAAGGTTAAGGTAACATTTTCAAGTGTTCTGAAATTTTTAATTTCAAGTTTATCTATTTTCATAAAACCTATAATTCCATATGCAATTAGTTTCTAACAGCAATTAGATAGCGCGCTTCGTTATCGCAATCGTTTGAGCGCCAATAAAAGCTCAGAGCCAAAATCTCAGATTTCGCCAATTAAACTATTTAAATTAATGCGCTACGCAGCATTAACACTCTGGTCGCACCGTAACCATTTGACAGCTTCTTTACTGCAATCACGAAGCACCAACCATCCCCCGGCACTTGGGAAATGCCTTACAGCCAAAAAACTCCTTCCCAATATTCTCTCCGCGCTTCACCGTACGCTTTACCATCTCACCGTGGCACTTCGGGCATCGTGGCTCACTGTTTTTCTTCGCCACGACCTCCTTCACATGCTTAACGTGATTTCTGTGATTTTTGAACGTAGCCGCCAGCCGCCCGGATTCAATGGCTTCGATCACCTTCTGAACCTCAACATCCGACAGACGCTGCTCAGTTTGGGCTTTGATAAAGCGGACATAGCCACCACCGTGGGTCACGTTCTCCGGCATGGGCGTTTTGAACGTCGAATCCCCTACAAAGACCACTACAGAAAGAACCTGCTCATCACTCAGGTCCAAAAGGTTTTGCAGTGTCTTAACGTGTTTGTAGTTCTGGTGCAGCGGGTTCTGAAATTTCTGCGAGTACTTGAAGATCTTCTGCGTCCAATACCGCTGTTTGGCGTTACCGAAGATCCAGCCCCTAATGTTCTTGGTTTCCACCACAAACACGCCGTACCGAGAGACGATGATGTGGTCGATCTGGGTAGTGCCGTCTTCGGCGGGCAGGGTGACGTTTTTGATCAGGTGGTAGCGGGTTTTATCGAGAAACAGTCTGGCAGAAAGGTTAACCGCCGCTTCCCCGGCTTTGCCTTTGAACCAGGGCGATTTGATGACCGCCGCAACGAGGAAGAACGGAATCAGATACCAGATGGCCGTTGGAATGGCGTTTTGGAGGGTGTGCAATATCTGGGTGTGGTCCATCCGTTATCCTTAACAGCGGCGTCAGTCCGTTTCTTATAACTACACACTAGCCTAATCGTAAGGAAACTTCCTACCCGTCGGACGCAAAATTTGGTAACTCGGATACGAAAAAGCCGCTCAGGTTAAGAGCGGCTTTTAGAATCAACAGCGAGCGAATCAGTTGAGGTACTTCCTTAATCCCGTCCATCCCGCTTATGCCGCTTCAGTGCATAGAGGCCAACAGCCACAGCAGCACCAGCCGCCAGGAAGTATTCAATATGCACACCATCACCCAGGGCTTCATGGCCGGCATGGCCAAAGGCAGCGCCAGAGATCAGAAGCAGGCCGGCAGTCAGCGTCAGTCGATTAGTCAGTTTCATGGCTATCTCTCCGTAGTTCGTTTAAATCTCAAAACCCGATGTCTTTACGCAGTCTCAGCAAGCTTCTCAGGCCGGCGCTCCGGCAGCATGCCCCGCTCCAAAATGAAGCTAATGATCGTCTCCAGCCCTACCCCGTCGTACAGGTTGGTGAACACGAAGGGGCGTTCGCCACGCATTTTCTTGCTGTCCCGCTCCATCACGTCCAGGGAGGCGTGCACCTGTTCGGCGATGTCGATCTTGTTGATGATCAGC
>DORE01000041.1:12913-15708 GCA_003514305.1 Gammaproteobacteria bacterium
CTTGTTGATGATCAGCAGGTCGGATTTGGTGATGCCGGGGCCGCCTTTGCGGGGGATCTTGTCGCCGGCGGAGACGTCGATCACGTAAAGGGTGAGGTCGCTCAGTTCCGGGCTGAAGGTGGCGGAAAGGTTGTCGCCGCCGGATTCCACCAGCACCAGTTCCAGGTTCGGGTGGCGGTTTTGCAGGTCGTCGATGGCCGCCAGGTTCATGGAGGCGTCTTCGCGAATGGCGGTGTGGGGGCAGCCCCCGGTTTCCACGCCGAGGATGCGGTCTGCGGCCAGGGCTTCGTGGCGCAGGAGGAAGTCGGCGTCTTCCCGGGTGTAGATGTCGTTGGTCACCACGGCGATGTCGTAGTGGTCCCGCAGGGCTTTGCATAACTGGCGCAAGAGGGCGGTTTTACCGGAACCAACCGGGCCACCCACTCCAACTCTCAGACAATGTGTCATGGCAGATCTCCTCAATTGTTATTCAGCTTCTGAAAAGCCGTGAATACTGTGTTTCATGCAGTGCACTTCCGAGCGCCAGTCCCGGCAGGATGGGCCCGAGTTCGTGATCGTGTCGTTCCAGGGCCGTGTCCACCGCCACCGCCAGTTGGGGTCTCAGCCGTTCGATAATGCGCTGTGCGGCGGTATGGCCCAGCGGCAGTGCCTTACAGGCCACCGCAAGCTGGTTTTCCAGCCAGGCCCAGGCGAAGCCGAGCAGCGTCTGCCGAACGGGCACAAAGCGTTTGTGGGCGGCCCAGGCGAACATGGTGATGTAGCCGGGCTCTTCCGGAATCAGGTGTGGCTCGGGCAGCAGCTCCAGGTTGCGCAGCAGGGTTACGAGAGCGCCGCCGAGGCGGGTGTCTTCGTCGCTCAGTTCGGCGGTTTCCCGGGTGGCGTGCAGCCAGTCGTTCCACTTAGCCAGCGCAATGGCATCACCTTCGGCCCAGGCGGTCTGCAAACGCACCAGCAGGGGCAGTTCGCAGCGGCTGAGGCCGTCTTCCAGCACGCCTTCAATCCACTGGGCCAGTTCGGCTTCGTTGTTCACCCAACCCAGTTCGAAGGCACTTTCCAGGCCCTGGGACCAGGCGAAGGCGCCGATGGGCAGTGCGGGGCTGACCAGTTGCATCAGGCCCAGCAATGCCAGGTCGTCCACCTGCGGGGTGGCGGCCTCAGTGGGTGTGTTTGTGACTGTGGCCATGGCTGTGCCCGTGGTCGTGATCGTGTGAATGGCCGTGGCCGTGCCCATGAGAATGGCCAGCCTGGGAGTATGCGCCGGGCTCGGGATCAAACGGGGCGGTGTGGTGCACCACGATGGCGCCGAGGCGCTCGGCCAGCTCTTCCAGTACGTGATCCGGCGGGAAGCGCACGAAGCTGCCCTGCTCGTCTTCGCCGATGGCCAGCGTTACGTGGCGGTTGCCCAGGTGGTAGCACAGGCGGGCCAGGGGCTGGCCGGACTTGATACGGGCCGTCACGACCTGCTCTTCGGCGGCGCGTATGCGTACGATTTCGCCGGTCCTGGCCTGCAGCAGGTCGCCGTCCCGCAGCACCGGGCCGCGATCCAGGAACAGGCCCACGTCCACTTTGGTTTCGGTGGTGGCGCGCAGCCGGCCACGGATACGCAGCTCGTATGGCAGGATCAGGTTGTCCAGAATCTCGCTGGTATCGATGCCGGTGGATTTCACGTCACCGATGCGTTCAATCAGTTCCAACATAAAAAGGTCCTCTTATTCCCGGCTCAGAACAGCCTTGAGCTGTATTGACTAAAAGAGATGGTAGCGCTGAGCCAGGGGCAGCTCGGTGGCGGGCTCACAGGTAAGCAGTTCGCCATCGGCATGCACTTCGTAGGTTTGCGGGTCCACGGTGATGTGCGGGCACGCGTCGTTCAGTTTCATGTCGCCCTTGCGCACGTCACGCACGCCTTTACAGGCGGACAGCGGGCTGTCCAGGCCCAGTTCCTTGCCAACACCGGCATCAATCGCGGCCTGGCTCACAAAGCTCAGGCGGGTGGCACTGGCGGCCTTGCCGAAGGCGCCGAACATGGGGCGGTAGTGCACCGGCTGCGGCGTGGGGATCGAGGCATTGGGATCGCCCATCGGGGCCGCTGCAATCATGCCGCCCTTGAGAATGGTGGCCGGCTTCACGCCGAAGAAAGCCGGGCTCCAGAGCACCAGGTCCGCCAGCTTGCCCACTTCCACCGAGCCCACTTCATGAGCGATGCCGTGGGTGATGGCGGGGTTGATGGTGTACTTGGCGATGTAGCGTTTGGCGCGCAGGTTGTCGGCGCCCAGGTCTTCGTCTTCCGGCAGCAGGCCACGCTGCTGTTTCATCTTGTGGGCGGTCTGCCAGGTGCGGCACACCACTTCGCCCACCCGGCCCATGGCCTGGGAATCGGAGGCAATCATGGAGATCACGCCCATGTCGTGCAGGATGTCTTCTGCGGCGATGGTCTCGCGGCGGATGCGGGAGTCGGCAAAGGCCACGTCTTCCGGGATGTTCGGGTCCAGGTGGTGGCACACCATCAGCATGTCGAGGTGTTCGTCGATGGTGTTCACGGTGTAGGGCCGGGTCGGGTTGGTGGACGACGGCAGTACGTAAGACTTGGAGCAGGCGGTGATGATGTCCGGTGCGTGGCCGCCGCCGGCGCCTTCGGTGTGATAGGTGTGGATGCAGCGCTCCTTGAACGCAGCCAGGGTGTCTTCCACAAACCCGGATTCGTTCAGGGTGTCGGTGTGGATCGCCACCTGCACGTCGTATTTGTCCGCCACCGTGAGGCAGTTGTCGATGCTGGCCGGCGTGGTGCCCCAGTCTTC
>DORE01000119.1 GCA_003514305.1 Gammaproteobacteria bacterium
TACCCTGCAGCTCCTCTCCTTCAATGTCGACACATACGTTTGCAGTGCTCCCAACTTTAAACTCAGTATTGATGTTACAGCTTAACAACGATATGTGATGGTAGTCTTTACTTTCCATCACATCAGCAATAATAAAAGGAAGATCCTCCGCAGTGACCATCTGCTTGGAGTCACCTAGCTGTACCACTCGTTCTAATACCCTAGCCTTCTCTTCATCGGACAGCTGAATTCCCAACTCATCCAGGTTGTTAGTCAGCGACGCCTTTCCACTCATTTTGCCCAGCGCGTAAGTGTGCTTTCTGGCAAAGCGCTCAGGACTCAGCGTGCTCTTGTACAAATCCCCTTTTAAGTCTCCGTCCGCATGAATACCAGCAGTCTGGGTAAACACATCGGCTCCAACAATCGGCGTATTGGCCGCTATCCATTTGCCAGAAAAGTTCTCAACCATTCGGCTCACCATCGCAATATGGGTTTCATCAACAGACAATCTCATGCCCATCTTGTCTTTGAGAGCAACCGCAACTTCTGCCAGTGAAGCATTACCAGCACGCTCGCCAAGGCAGTTCACTGTGCAATGAATGCTATCAATTCCCACGGCGACGGCTGCCATGACGTTTGCAGTAGCCAGTCCGTAGTCGTTGTGCGGATGGAAGTCAAACAACTTGTCAGGAAATGCGCCGAGCATGTCTCGCAAGGCCACGCTTACTTCTGCTGGTGACATCAGGCCCAACGTATCCGGAAGCAGGATGTGTCCTATATTCAGATGTTGCACTCCGCGAACCAAATTGAACACATAATCCCTACTGTTCACATAGCCGTTGGACCAGTCCTCGAGATACATGTTCACACGCATACCGGACGCAACGGCATACTCTACGGTTCTGATGATGTCCTCAACATGCTGATCCAGCGTCTTGCCGAGTTGCTCCCGACAGTGTTTCTCGCTGCCTTTGCATAGCAGATTAATAACCTGGCCACCGGTGCCCCTAATCCAGTCTACGCTTCGTTTGTAGTCAACAAACCCAAGGACTTCGATTCTGTCTGCGAGCCCCTCACTCTCCGCCCAGCGAATAATGTGCGCAACCGCTTCCTTCTCACCCTCTGATACGCAGGCTGAGGCAACTTCTATGCGATCAACGTTAAGGGATTGAAGCAGCGCACGGGCGATGTTTAATTTTTCGTTGGCCGAAAATGAAACACCCTGCGTCTGCTCGCCATCGCGTAGCGTGGTATCGAGCAATCTAATATGCCGCGGCTGGGTTGTACTCTTCATCGGTGTTTCCCAAGTTGGTACAATGGAACTTTTCCTAGATCAACAGGCAGGCGCCGAAAGTCTACTCAAGCGCCCTGATTCTAGCAAAAACTCGTTGGCTAACGTAGTTAGATCCGCCCAAGCCGGTGATTTTTAGACATTTTTGGAGCTTCATAGCCTAAATTGGAGTGCCATGGCATTCGTTATATACTGCGCGCGGCCAAGAACTTCTACTATAGGCTTCCAAATCAGTATGGTGAAAAGTTCCGGCCGTTGCCGAAGACCGGCTAATCCGGCAGTTATTGCGAGCAACTTCTTCGAATCTAAGAAAGATGTTGTGCACAGATTAACAATGCAGCAGACCAACAATCCTGCTATTTAAGTTGAGAACACCGTTTGATGAAAGTCTCAGTCGCTGGCGATAAGCAAGAGAATCCGGCTGATTTTCCCATTGCTGGACTGTCGCGCCGGCTGGCAGCTTTGCTTTACGATGGATTTCTCGTCGCAGCTATCTGGATGATACTAGGCTATCTCATACAGTTTGCGTTCGGCACAGACACCAATCAGCTTGTCGATGGGCGCGTCGTAACCGATCCAATGCAGGACACGGTGATCTTTTTAATGATGGTGAGCACCGCGTTCGGCTTCTATGCGTGGTTCTGGGCTCGCAGTGGACAAACTCTTGGGATGATTGCGTGGCGACTTCGGACTCAGCGACCAGACGGGAGTCTGCTGACGCTACCTCAAAGTGCCCTGCGCTTTTTGCTTGCCTGGCCCAATTTCTTTCTCTTGGGGATTGGTTTTTTCTGGCTGCTAGTAAATCGGCAGCATGGTACCCTGCACGATCGTATGTCAGGTACCCGTGTGGTGCTGGTTCCACGCTCGTACCGTCCATTCTGAACAAAGTTAGGCGACCTTCTCTTCTCGTCGATTGAGTAAATCAAGCAATGCTGCTGGTACTTCAGCGATTAGATGCTGATCAAAATCAAAAAACACAACCCCGATCTTGGCCTGGCACACCACGGTTTCAAGAGCACCGTTAGTCACCTCAAAGGAAATGTCGAAGCCGTAGCGGTTGAAGTCGTCCACACCGACGTTAATGAGTAGACGATCGCCTGAGAATGATTCTGACCGAAAATCTATCGCCTGATCTGCCACTACTACACCCAGACCAAACACATTAGCTTCAGAAAATCCAAGATGGGCGAGAAACTGAAGGCGCGCCTCGTTCAAAATCTGCAGCATCGCAACGCTATCAAGATGCTTGGCATAGTTCAGATCACTGATGCCAACGGTTTTCTCCATGCTGAACAAGAATTGATCAGGGATACAGATCTCAACTCTTGGCATATCCATTCCTCTGAAGTTTACAAATTTCTCCCTATATTCGACATTACGCGGCAAAAAAGGTTCACATCTTCGCCGCAAAATTTACTTGTAACACCAACAGCCAGACTGCTCATCCCGACCAGCGTAGCTTTGTTGCTTATGCCATCGAATGACATTAGGATTGGGCCGGCAAAGTAAATTTTTCGCCAGGGGGCGCGTCATAATTATGCGGTATTCAATCAAATCCGGTGCGATCGAGAAGGTGGCAGCTGATTGTCTAATAGTCCCTGTCTGGAGTAAAAGCGCGCTATCAGCAGAAGCAAATCACCTCGATGAAGTCTCGGGCAAAGCGCTAAGTGCAGTAGTCAAATCGGGCGATTTCAGTGGAAGGCTCGGTGAAACCTACTTACTGTATAAAACCCCTGGGGTTAGATCTCGCAGAATTCTGATAATCGGCGTGGGCGAACGCAAGAAGCTCGACGCCCGCGCCGCCGTAAAGATGCTAAAAGCGACTGCCAAAGCTGTGGCTAAAACGCAGGCAGAAAGCACTCACTATGCCATGGCCTCGGTCGAGGTCACGGATCGAGATGCCGCTTGGCTGGCAGCCAGACTCTCTCAAGAACTGGAAGAAACCTGTTATCGTTTCGACACAACTAAGAGCAAAAACGTCAAAAAGCCCTCCCTTAAATTGGCTAGCATGACGGCCCCGGCCGGCGCGCGGCGCAAAGGCCTCTCAGAAGCGCTGAAACAGGGGCAAGCAATCGGCAAGGCCATCAATCGGGCCAAACAACTTGGCAATCTGCCCGGTAATGTCTGTACTCCAACATTCCTTGCCAACGAGGCGCAAATTCTGGCCGCCAAGAATAAATCGATTGCCACCCAGATTCTCAGCGAGAAACAGATGGCGAGACTTGGCATGGGATCTCTGCTTTCGGTTGCTGCTGGGTCCGCTGAGGAAGCCAAACTCATTGTGATAAATTATCGGGGATCTGATACCAGTAGTCGGCCTTATGTGCTCGTTGGTAAAGGTATTACCTTCGACACCGGGGGCATAAGTCTCAAGTCGCCCGCAGCAATGGATGAAATGAAGTTCGACATGTGTGGGGCTGCCAGCGTGGTTGCCTCCATGGGGTGCGTCGCGGAACTCAAGCTACCGATCAACGTGATTGGCATCGTTGCTGCTGCCGAAAACATGCCTGGAAGTAAGGCCACCAAGCCAGGCGACGTTGTGACTTCTATGTCAGGAAAAACCATTGAAATTCTCAACACTGACGCAGAGGGACGACTTGTGCTATGTGATGCGCTGACTTATGCCGAGCGATTTAAACCACGAACAATTATCGACATTGCAACACTAACCGGGGCGGCTGTCGCGACATTTGGATCACAGGCTAATGTCATGCTTAGTAACGATGAAAGATTGGCCGAGACGCTTCTTCAGTGCGGCGAAGAGTCGTTGGATCGGGCCTGGCAACTGCCTCTTTGGGATGAATATCAAAGCCTGATCGACAGTAATTTTGCTGACATCGCAAATATTGGTGGCCCCAGGGCGGGAACCATTACCGCAGCTTGTTTTCTGTCCCGCTTCACTGAGAGCCAGAAGTGGGCACACCTGGACATTGCGGGCAGCGCCTGGCAATCAGGCGCACAGAAAGGCGCTACCGGCCGGCCGGTCGGCATGCTGATGCAGTATCTACTGACACAGAAGGCGTGAGACCCAGCCATTCATGACACATGTGAATTTCTATGCCCTGAGCAGCCCTGATCAGGAAAGCCGCCGACAATTCGCATGTCGGCTAGCGGAAAAAGCGGCTTATCTTGGTCACCGGGTGTTCATTCAGGTTGACTCAGCCGAGCAAGCATCTGCGATGGACGCACTGTTGTGGCGGTTCAAACCAAGCAGTTTTGTCCCTCATGCCCTTGCCGAGTCTGCCTCGTCTGAGCCAGTGATCATTGGCACTGAAGCGCGGCAAGCAGAATATGAGGATGTATTTATCAATCTTTCAGTGCACCCCTGCCTGAATCTCCCGCGCTACCAGCGCGTCAACGAGATCCTGAGTAACGACCCGGACGAGCTTCAGGCCGGCCGTAAGAGCTATCGCTTCTATCAACAGCAAGGCTTTCAGCCGGAGACGCACAAACTCTAATCGCCAGGACAGGCAGGCCGCAATGACGGCCCGCTTAATGTATACTTGCGGCTCTTAATATCGGGACACCGCACCTCCAGATGGAAAAGACTTTTCAACCGCAGCAAATCGAAGAATACTGGTATCGATCCTGGGAAGAGCGAGGTTACTTTTCCCCACGTGGGGAAGGAACCCCATATTGCATCGCCATCCCTCCTCCCAACGTGACCGGCAGATTGCACATGGGACATGGCTTTCAGCACGCAATCATGGATGCCTTGATCCGACTTCACCGAATGCAGGGACATCAGACACTATGGCAGGTCGGCACCGATCATGCTGGCATTGCGACACAGATGGTGGTGGAACGGCAGTTGACCGCCGCCGACACCAATCGTCATGAGCTGGGGCGAGAGGCATTCGTCGATAAGGTTTGGGATTGGAAAGATGAATCCGGCGGGATTATTACCCAGCAACTCAGGCGCATGGGTTCCTCTTTGGACTGGTCCAGAGAGCGCTTCACGATGGACGAGCAGCTCTCGAATGTAGTGGAGAAAGTCTTCATCGACCTTTATGAGGAAGGGCTGATTTACCGGGGTAATCGCCTCGTGAACTGGGACCCACAGTTGCATACCGCAATCTCCGACCTTGAAGTCGTTTCAGAGGAAGAAGACGGCTATCTCTGGCACTTCAACTATCCAATCGCCGACTCCGACGAGCATCTCACGATTGCGACGACCCGACCGGAAACCATGCTGGGCGATGCAGCCGTTGCAGTCCACCCGGAAGATGAGCGCTATGCGCATTTGGTCGGAAAGTTTGTCGAATTGCCATTGTGCAATCGCAGAATTCCGATTATTTCCGACGATTATGTGGATCCTGAGTTCGGCACTGGCTGTGTCAAGATAACTCCCGCTCACGATTTCAATGACTATGAAATGGGCAAGCGCCACAATCTTGAAGTTATAAACATTCTAACCGATGGTGCCTCGATCAACGAAGAGGCTCCTGAAGCATTTCGCGGCCTTGACCGATTCGAAGCAAGAGCGCGAATCATTGAAGCCATTGAATCTCTGGGGTTGCTAGAGAAAATCGAACCACATAAGCTCAAAGTTCCCAGGGGGGATCGTAGCGGCGTTGTCATTGAGCCTTACCTCACGCACCAGTGGTATGTCGCAATTCAATCCCTTGCCGACCCAGCCATCAAGGCCGTAGAGAACGGCGACATCGAATTCGTGCCCAAAAACTGGGAAAACACCTTTTTCGCCTGGATGAGAGATATTCAGGACTGGTGCATCAGCCGTCAGCTGTGGTGGGGCCATCGCATTCCTGCGTGGTACGACTATAAAGGCAATGTCTATGTTGGCAGCAGCGAGTCAGCGGTCAGGCAAAAACACCAGCTATCCGACAAAATTGAGCTTCATCAGGATGAAGACGTACTAGACACCTGGTTTTCTTCGGCACTGTGGACGTTTTCCACTCTGGGTTGGCCAGACGATCTTGAATACTTTAATAAATTTCACCCGACCAACGTTCTAGTAACTGGTTTTGACATCATCTTCTTCTGGGTAGCGAGAATGATCATGATGACCTTAAAGTTCACCGGCGAGATTCCATTCAAGAAAGTTTACATCACAGGACTTGTCCGCGATGAACATGGTCAGAAGATGTCAAAATCTAAGGGCAATATTCTTGACCCGATAGATCTGATCGACGGCATTGAGCTTGATGCGTTGGTCAAGAAACGTACTTCGGACATGATGCAGCCGCAGCTGAAACAGAAAATTGCGGAACTTACACGGGCCAGTTACCCCGCTGGCATCGCCGCCTATGGAACTGATGCCCTGCGCTTTACCTTTTATTCACTGGCCTCTACAGGAAGAGACATAAAATTTGACGTCGGCCGTACCGAAGGCTTTCGTAACTTCTGTAACAAAATTTGGAATGCTGCTCGCTATGCCATGATGAACAGCGAAGGGGATTCACTGTCGCCTGAGTGGAATCCTGCGGAGTTCTCCAGCGCCGACCGTTGGATTCTCAGCAGACTCGAGCAAACGATAGGAGAGGTACTCGCCGCGCTGGAGGACTATCGCTTTGACCTAGCATCTCAATCACTGTACGAGTTCATTTGGAATGAATATTGTGACTGGTATCTAGAACTCAGCAAACCAATTCTCTGGGACAAGGACAACAACCCTCAGGCCGCACGAGCGACTTTGAGCGTGCTTTTAACTGTTCTAGAGCGCAGTCTCCGGCTATTGCATCCATTCATGCCATTTTTGACTGAAGAAATATGGCAGAAGCTCGCTCCGCTTATTGGCATAAAGGGTGATAGCATCATGCTGCAGCCTTATCCGGAACGCGATCCTACGAATTTTGATGAGGTGGCCCAAGCAGAGATTAGTTGGCTAAAGGGCATAATTCTTGCCATACGCAACATTCGTGGCGAGATGGACATATCTCCAGCTAAATCGATTCGCGCCTTCCTGCGCGGCAGCAATGAACAGGACAAAACCTGTCTACGGCTTAACCGGGTATATTTACAAAAATTGGCTAAACTTGAATCCATCGAGTGGCTTAATCCTGATCAAGTGCCCCCTACCTGCGCAACAGGTCTACACAACAATGTTGAGGTGCTCGTACCGCTCGCCGGATTGATCGATATCAGCGCAGAAACTGCCCGACTGGAAAAGGAAATCGGTAAGCTTGAAACCGGCCTTAAATCGATTTCGGGCAAACTGGGCAACGAGAACTTCGTGAGCAAAGCGCCAGACGCAGTGGTCACGAAGGAGCGTGCGAAGCAGGGAGAGATGCAGGCTGCACTCACTTCGTTACGCAGCAAGCTGGACGAGTTGAACAACGTCTCAGCTTGAATCTTCAGTCTTTTCTCGGCCGTAGCTCTTTCGGCATGCTAAAAACGATGTGCTCCTCAGCGCCGACTAGCTCCTCGGGAGGAAGATTCGTGAGCGTTTTCAGTCTTTTGACCACCTGCTCGACCAGAACTTCCGGCGCTGAGGCACCGGCGGTCACTCCAAAACGTGATTTACCCTCCAACCACGATGACTCAATGTCCTCGACGCTGTCGATTAAATAAGAGTCACAACCGAGTCGTTCTGCCAATTCTTTCAATCGATTTGAGTTTGAACTGTTCGGTGAACCAACCACCAACAGCAGATCACATTCGAGTGCAAGTTGCTTGACTGCATCCTGCCGATTTTGTGTCGCATAGCAAATGTCGTCCTTGCGCGGACCCTCAACTGCGGGAAAGCGCTCGCGCAGCGCGTCGATGATACGCGCCGTATCATCCATGGAGAGGG
>DORE01000141.1 GCA_003514305.1 Gammaproteobacteria bacterium
TCAGGTGGCCCGATTGCTGAAGTGCTTCGGTGAGCGCAAGCCGTGTCTGCTTTTCCAGCTCAATGCCTGCCAGCAGGCTTTCGGTGCGTTGATTCAAGGCCAGCAGATAATTAGTGGTGGACAGATCACCCGTGCGCCATTGCCGTTTCAGCAGTTCGGCGCTGTTCTCGACCCGACCCTGAACAACCTCTTGCCAGCGGCGATATTGCTGTTCAAAGCGCTGCCAGGTGGCCTGTGCAGCCTGCCAGTCAAAGCGCTGCTTGCGGTAGATAGCCTGAAAACGAGCCTCGGCCTCCAGCGCTATGCGTTCAGCGGCGCGAGTTTCTGCGCTGAAGTTGTTGCGGACATTCAACGGGATGGAGAAGGTCAGCCCGACAACGCTCTCTCCACCATCACGACCGGAATTGACGCCAAAGGTGGGCTCCGCCTTGGCGGTACGCCGTGTCACTTCAGCTTCCTCCTTCAGCGACTGCCAGCGGGCGTGGGCGCTGGCTACGGCCGGGTGTTGCAGTAACTCCTGATCCGAGGTCAAGTCTGGCTGGGAGGGCCAGAAATCATCAGGAATGCCGCCTCGCGTGGGCGCCCATGCGGGCAGCAGCTCGCGAACCCGGATTTCGGCTTTCTGTATCGCGGCTTCGGCCTCGGCAACCTGAGCCAGCTGCTGTGACAGGGACAGAAAGGTGAGTTCGGCATCGATGCTGCCCAGATCACCTGCCTGCTGGCGCTTATCCACCTGTTCGAGCAAGGCGTTAAGTTGCTGCTGTTGCGCTTGGGCAATGGCGGCGGCGCGGTTGGCGGCATGCCACTCCACCAGTGCGGCAAGCGCCTCGGCGGTTTTGTCCAACACTTGTTGCTGGTACAGCGCTTCGGCGGCGCTTCGCATAAAGCCCGCCTGCTGCCGTCTTGCACCCCGTCTGTCCCACCAGTCGATGGTCTGCTGAACGCCGACCCGGTAGTTGTCTTCCTCTCCATTACGCTCCAAATCGGTGGACAGCTCCGGGTTGTAAAGCGGCTGCTCCAGCGCATCGGCGCTGGCGTTGGAGCCCAGCAATTGCTCGCGGGCGGCAAGCACCTCGGGGTGTTGTTGTATCTGGGAGGCGAGCCAGGCGCTCCAACTCGATGTCTCTGCGTAAGCAAACATGGGCAGAAAAAGCACGCACGCGCCCAGCAAGGCCCGTCTGGGCCAGTCAAATCGTCTCATATTGATGCTCCTGAAATTCAGCGTGCGACGGTTTGGTCGTGCACCGGATTTTGCCGTTGTTGGGGTTCATCCCGGTGAAAGGCGACCTTTATTACGGTATCACCAGGCAAGGCGGGGAGCTTTGCAGAAAAACGCACGCCGCCCTTGCGTGATGCGCGTCTGGTGAGAAGGCGCGGTGAGTAATCAGTGGTTGTTTCCGCAATCAATTCGTTATCAGCAGACCAGGCTGCGATGTCTACATGGCCTCGGGGAAGGCCGTAGCGCAGGTGAGCATCCATCCGTCCGAAGACGGTCAGCTCCGCGGCGGTATGGTTCACGGTCACCTGGCGTAAATGCCAGCGTTGGTTGTCGATATTGACGACTTCAATTTCAGGCAAGCTGCTTCCGGCCTGAGCGGAATTGACAAGCGCGAGGCTCAGCGCGAGCCCAATAGCGATCTGTTTCATGATGTTTCACCCTAAAATAAATACCAATTGTTCGCTGTAACCCAAGTCTACAGCGACTGATGACGTGCTTTTGAGGCGCGATCAGGCGATTGGAGGGCGAAACAGAGAGGGGGGAATACCAGAGGTGAGGTTGGCCTGATAGTCGGCTTGTCCGTTTTCTGAGAATAAATTGGCCAAGTGTGAAGCGGCTCCGGTCAGAACGACAGAGCCGTGGCCATGACAATGGCAGCAATGGTGGCAGTCATATACAGACTGTCCGGGCTGATCGGGTGTCTGCTTGGCGAGCAGATTGTCGTTTTGGGTATCAGTGGCACTGGATTGGTGCGAATGGTCGAATTCCAAGTGCTCCGTCCCGAATTGATGAAGCTGGTGAACGTCCGCCATGGCAGCCACGGATTGCAGGGCAATCAGTAGAGCCAGTAGACAAGTTAAATGATGGCGGATGTTCATGTGAAATGTGGAGCCCTTATGTTGTCAGGTTCAAAACACTAGCTGCCATAGACTATCATATTATAGAAAAGTTCACCAAAACCGTTTCCGGTCAGGATTTCAGCTGCAAAATACGTCGTGCACCGTTTAGGACAACGACGCCAATAATGAGACCAATCACCAGATCCGGATAGCGGGAACCGGTCCAGGCGACCAGGCCACCAGCCAGGATAACCCCCAGATTGGCAATCACGTCGTTGGCGGAGAATATCCAGCTGGCTTTCATATGCGCTCCACGATTCCTGCTTTTGGCGATCAGCACAAGGCACAACACATTGGCCGCCAAAGCAGCCAGGCCCATACTCATCATCAGGACGGACGCTGGCTCGCTGCCAAACATAAACCGCCGCACAACTTCACTCAAAGCGCCAAACGCCAACATCAGTTGCAACCAGCCAGAAAAATGTGCCGAGCGCAGTTTCAACCGAGTGCTGCGCCCAACGGCATAGAGCGCCACGCCATAAACGGCGGCATCAGCGAACATGTCCAGGGAATCGGCGATCAAGCCAGTGGATTGCGCCCACCAGCCGATGGTGATTTCAATGACAAACATGATGCCGTTGATGGCGAGTAGCCATTTCAGAATACCCGATTCTTTTTGTGCCTCCTGTTGTGCATCTTCATGTGCTTGGGCGATGGCATCACTGTCTACGGGTGATGTGATTTCAAGCGTAGCGCCCAAACCAACAGAGTGCATCCGTTCCTCAATCACATCGGCATTATCCCCATGAAAGATACGCACTATGCGATTGGGGGTATCAAATTCCAGCGTTACTTTGGGTTCCACACTATCCAATGCCATGCGGATCACGCCTTCCTCCGAAGGGCAGTCCATCCTGGAGACATGATACTCGCTAACATAGCCGCCTTGGACGACGCTTGTGCCATCGGAAATCTGTGGTGTGTTGTCTCGTGCATCGCTGTTACAGCTAGCACAGCATTGCTCAGTCATATTAAAACGCTCTTGTTTTTTCCTGGTTATGCAGTTTAAATTCTATAGTCACTATAGAATCAAGAGTGAAATTGGTGGTTATGAAAATAGGAGAATTGGCGAGCGTTACCGGCTGCTCAATACAGACGATCCGTTATTATGAAAAAGAAAATCTGCTGCCCTCAACCCAACGCACCGAGGGAAATTTTCGCTTGTATGACAAAGCGGCCGTCGACCTGTTGCTGTTCATTAAACACTGCCGCAGTCTGGATCTCAGCTTGAAGGAAATCCGTCAACTATTGGCGCTCAAACGCTCGCCTGGCGCGCAATGTGATAAGGTGAATCGGATGATGGACGCCCATATTCAACAAGTGGAAGACCGCATTGCCGAGCTGACGCAATTGCGTAGGCAACTCAAAGCGTTGCGCCGCAGTTGCTCAAGCGACCGCACGGTGGAGCAGTGCGGCATACTGCAAAATCTGACCACCTAGTCAGAATCCGAAGCGGTAACATTGGTTTTCTGATCATTGGAAGTCACACGTCTACCCTGGATATCCCATTCCACCTTGTTCGGCGATTTTTCACTGAGGTCGGGCTCATGGCGCAGTTTCTGGCCAGTTCCAGGGAAACTGCTCGAGGCTATGTCCGTGTAGACAGGCGAGGCAAGGCATTGACGTAGATCGCTCGTTTCGAATATTATGGACGAATCGAACGATATTTGGTGAGGTACCAGACCATGGACACACTTTCTGCCAATGAAGCCAAAACCCAGTTTGGTGACCTGCTGCTAAAAGCGCAACGTGCGCCAATCCAGATCAATAAAAACGGAAAACCGGTTGCTGTGGTTATCTCAATGGATGAGTACGAGAGCATTAAAGCGCTCAAGCTGAGATTGTTGCAGTCGAGGGCCACTCAGACCAAAGCTGATATCAAAGCAGGTAACACCGTTGATGGTGAAGCATTTTTTAATGATTTGGAATCAGGTCACCACGACTAGACGATAAAATTTCTGGGGGAAGAAAAATGTCTGCTGTCGAGCTGAATGCAGAACAACTTCAGATGGTAAAGATCATCCATGACCACGCCCTCCGGTTTCCTCTTACCGAAGCCGGGGATGAGCAATTATTGCAAACCTGCTACGACTACATGGATGTGTTCAAACGGGTGATGGATAGCACCTCTCACATCCAAATGGATTACATCTGTCAGCAATACGATGGCTTTTATCGTTTTGCCAAACTCATGGAAATGCTGGCACAGGGGATCGCCGATGGCATTGTCGATGTTCCCAAGGATCATTAGTCCCGCCAATACGCCATGTCAAATTACCGCTTAACCCCGGATGCTCAATCCGATCTTATCGACATTCGTCGTTTTACCCTAGACCGATGGGGAGAAGCGCAGTCGAAGAAATACCTGTTCGAACTCCGACAAACCCTTCACCTGCTGGCTGAAACCCCGTCCCTGGGAAAGCCCAGGCCGGATGTAGGGGAGGACGTGTTGAGCTTCCCCCACATCAGTCATGTCATTTATTACGTGGTTCATGCGCAGCAGTTGGTGGTGTTTGGTGTCCTGCACAAGCGGATGGTGCCAGTGAATCACCTGGATGGGCGCGAGGTGATTTAAATGTGGCTGACGATCGGGCCGCATTGAATCGGCACTCGCTATGGAAAATATCGAACGTATTCAGCTGTTATCCAGCACGGAAGTCGAAGAGTTATATGCTCGCCCAGAATTCAATACCCATGAACAAAGCCTGTATTTTTCATTAAGTCCGACAGAACGCGCCGCGCTTGAGCAGTTTCGCAATACCCAGACCCGTATCCACTTCATCCTGCAATTGGGTTATTTCAAGGCCAAGCAGCAGTTTTTTAACTATTCGCTCGATGAGGTCAGTGCCGATGTTGAATATATCGTTGCAACCTATTACAACGGTGCAGATGCGGCACAGTTCACCGGAAACCTCTCTCGTGAATATTCGCGTAAGCAACGCCAGGCGATACTGTCACTTTTCGACTACCGAAGCTGGTCGCCTCAATTTAGAGCTGAAATAGAATCCCACATCGGTCTGTTATTACGCTATTACCCCAAAGGGCACAGTGCTTTCCGGCAGTTGCTCGCGTTTTTCGATCACCAGAATTTAATCATTCCGTCCTATCGAACGTTCCAGGACATGTTCAGCCGCGCCTTTGCCGCCGAGGAACAGCGGTTAAATAACGCCATCTCTTCCATACCGTCATCAATCAGTGGCCAGCTTATGACGCTGGTGCGGCGAGATGATGGTATCACGGCGCTCAACATCATTCGCGCGGATCAAAAAGACTTTCAGTATACGGCGGTCAAATCGGAAGTGGACAAAGCCTTGCGGATTGAGGAGTTGTACGAGTTTGCGAACGGTTTTATTCCGTCTCTGGGGTTGTCAAAGAATGCCGTTCGCTACTATGCCGATGTTGCCGAACAGTATGCCGCATCCCGCTTACGTCGGCTGAGCAAACCGCAAAAATGGCTCTATGCTTTGTGCTTTGTTTACCACCGCTACCAACAGATTATGGATAATCTGATCGTTAGTTTTTGCTATCACACCCGCGCCATTATGGACGCCGGCAAGACCTACGCCTCAATGGCTCATATGGAGCACAGCTCCAAGGTGGTGACCGACTTTCCCAAGCTGGCCAAGTTTTTGAAGTGGTTCCCAAATCGAAACCCCAACATGAGTCAGGATGAACTGAATGAAGCAGCCTACAGCATGTTGCCCAAAGAGCAGTTTTCAGCCATGGCAGAGTTTCTGGAAGGCAAATCTTTCGATAAGAAAGCCGCCTTGTGGGAGTACTATGGAAAATCTTCTCGCATATTTGCACTGTATCTTCGCCCGATATTTACAACAGTCAAGCTGGAGTACTACAAGGAAAACAGCTACATCGGCGAATTGATCAATCTACTGAAAGCGCATTATGCCAGCGGGAAAAGTCCATCGGATTTAAAAATTTGTGATGACCTGGGGTTTACCATCCCCAAAAACATGAATCAATATTTGAAGCGGGAACCGAATGACACGCACATCGATCCGTACCTGTTCGAGTTCTTTGTTTACCAGAAAATTTATCATGAGATTGACCGTGGCCGTCTCTATTGCAATGACAGTGTCTCTTACTGTGATATCGATACCGATCTGGTGGACGACGCACTGGTAGACGATGTTGAGAAGATCGCGGCGGAGTTTGGTTATCCCAAGATACCCATCTACTGTGATCAGCGACTTGAGGAGGCGCTTCAGGAGCTGAACAACGCCTGGGAGCGAACGACTCACAATATCCGTGAGAATAATAATCATGGATTCAGTGTTCGAGAAACCAAGACCGGACAACAACACTGGAGTTTGCTCTATGACAGTGTTGAAAAGCTGGATGATGCGTTCTTTAAAAACCTGCCCAAGGTGGACATTGCCAGTATTGTCATGTTCATCGGCGATCGGATTGGAATGTGGAGCGCATTTACCCACATGAAAGATCGCTACACCAAGCGGAAAAAACCGCTGCCTCTGGCGATCAACGCCTGCTTGTTATCAGAGGCGTTTGGGTTCGGTACATTGAAAATGGCTGATATGTCTGACCTGGAAATCAGCCAGTTACGTGCAATGCGGGAGGATTTCGTGCGGGTGGATACGCTATGCGCCGCCAATGAAATTGTCAGTAACCACATTCATTCGCTTCCCATATTTAATCAGTGGAATTTGATGGATGAGAAAGTACTAGCGGATGCGGATGGACAAAAATTTGCGACCACAGACAGTACAATTCAATCCCGTTACTCCAGGAAGCACCTTGGCAAAGGCCGTGGTATCTCACTCTACACGCTGCTCGCCAACTATGTGGCAGTTAATGCGAAAAATATCGGCCTGAACGAGTACGAAGGACATTCGCTGTACGATATGATCTACAACAACAAAACCGATATTGATATCCACATGGTGACCGGTGATAACCATTCATTGAACAAGCTGAATTTTGTCACGCTGGATTCCATCGACGTGGATTATGTCCCCAGCATCAAAAATGTGCGAGACGCTGCTGACGATATCTATACCGCTGAACCGTTAGACTATGACACCGGAATCCTCAAACCCAAGGGCGTGATCAATGTTGATCGTATCCGCTCACAACGTCGAGGTGTCATGCGGGTATTACTTTCACTCATCATGCAGGAGAACACCCAGAGCAATATCATCCGTAAGCTCAACTCACATGCCCGTTATGCCAGGCTCAAAGCCGCGCTGTTTGAATATAATACCATCTTCAAGAGTATCCATGTTCTCAATCTGATTGACGATATGGAGCTCAGGAAAGCAATCCGAAGCGCCCGTAATCGCACAGAGGCCTACCATCAGCTTCAGAGCAATATCCGGAAGACTTATAACGGCATCTTTCAAGGCAAAAGAATCGTCGAAAACCGGGTCAGTGCCCATGCTGCCAGGTTAATCGCCAACTGTATCGTGGCCTACAACAGCATGATCTTGAATGCCGTGTACCAAAGGATGCTGGCCAACGGCGCGCCTCAAGCGGTCATCGATGAATTTATCCGGATTTCACCGATTGCCTGGACACATACGTTATTTACAGGTCGGTATAACTTCAAGAAAAGCAGCGGGAAAATTGATGTAGACGCGATGGCAAGGATATTGGAGGATCATGTGAAACAGCATTTTTGGCGTGACGATGGGCCTCAGAATTGATGATAAATTGGTCGTTTATGCAAACTTGTCAAATTTGTCGGTTCTTCCACAGGACCCCTTATAGAGTTTGTAGCGCGCTTCACTATCGCATTCATTCTTCTTTGCCGTTTGTCGCAACTTTGTAAGTTCCCCAGAACATCTCCGGTAACACGCAAACCAGTGGTGTACCGATCAGTAAAGAGAGTCCTAATCCGTTAAAGGTGAGCCATTGTATCCACTGCATCCCAATGCCTAATGCCAACATGGCGGAACCCAGAAAAAATGGCCCGCTGAAAAAACAATGCATTCGCCCACATTGACTCGCATTTCTTAAACAGGCATATCCCATCCAACTTAAAGCGATCGCCCAGATACTGCCGGTCATCCACGGTGCAAGTTGCATCATGCCGGTAATCACTATGAGTATCGCTGGCAATACCCAGGTGAGAATAAATCGGCCTTTATTGGCTACCCAGTCGTGGGGGCCGGTTTCACATTTCTCTGACATCGTATACTCCTTTGTTATGGCGATCAGGCCAGTTGGCGCAGCTCCGACAGCTGTGAATCCAATGCCTGCAAGTAAGCCTGGCGTTCATCAATTTTGGTTTGCAGTTCGCGCATGGCGGCTTCACAGGCTTGCTGGTCGCCTTCGTTGATGGCGTAGAGCAAGGGTTTTATATCCAGGATCAGCAGGCCCGCCGCACGCGCTGCGCGAATGAAGCGCAGCCGGTTTAAAGCGCATTGATTGTATAAACCGAAACCACCCGCGGAATGCTCTGGGCAAAGTACCAAATTTTCCAAGACGTAATTCCTGACGGTATGCACTGTGGTTTGCGCGGCTTTCGCCAGTTGCGAGATCGTCAGGGGAAATTCGAGTGCCTGCCCATCGGCATCCATGAATGCCGCAAAGTCGGGGATCACCTCAAAGTATCGTGACACATCTTTTGACACGGCGGCTTTTGACATGGGTTTGTCTCCGTTCGTTTCAAACACTGCGGCCTGGCCACAACGCTTCAGTCGTTTCGGCATCGGCTGGCCGCGCCAGCCGATAGCCATGTAATACATCACAGCCAAGCTTCTCTAAAAGTTGTTGTTGAGTGGCCGTCTCAACCCCTTCCGCGACGATGGATAAATTCAGGTTATGGCCAAGGGTGATGACGCTTTCGGTAATGGCGCGATCCTTTGGCTCGGTTGTCATATGCGTGACAAAGGTTTTGTCGATTTTTAGGCGGGTCACTGGGCAGCATTGCAAGCGTGCCAGCGACGAACTCCCGGTACCAAAATCGTCGATGGACAGGCGAATGCCCAGCGCCTGGCAGCGATGCAGGTTTTCGATCAGGATTGGCGTATCCTCCAGGGCCAGTGTTTCGGGTAATTCCAGTTCCAATGCCGGAGCAGGCAGTCCCGTATCACGCAATATCCTGGCAAGGTCTTCGACAAAGTCAGGTTGGTGGATTTGTAAGGCAGAGACGTTGATCGCGATGATACCCTCGGGTAAACCGCGTTGACGCCAATGCATCATCTGTTGACAGGCCGCCCGTAAGACAAACGCGCCCAGTTCCAGAATTAATCCGCTTTGTTCGGCAACGGGAATAAAGGTGTCTGACTGGATCAATCCTTCAGTTGGATGTTGCCAGCGAATGAGCGTTTCAGCGCCTTCCCAGCATTGGTGTTGAACATCCCATAGAGGCTGGTAAAAAGGAACGAATTCACCCTTGTTCAATCCATCCGCCAACGCATTGACCGTTGGGGCTGTCAGTGAATGCGTGGCGGGTGCCGTTCCCATACTGCCCTCTCCTATCCTGCACAACAGGACAGTTCTTTGACATCCTTGTTAAAGGTTTGCGCGCAGAGCTTCAAACCTTCCACCATGGTGAGGTAAGGGAAAAGCTGGTCGGCTAATTCCGTCACCGTCATACGGTTGCGGATGGCTAAAGCCGCACTCTGGATCAGTTCGCCGCCTTCGTGAGCCAGGATCTGCGCGCCTAGCAACAACCCCGTTTCCTTCTCTGTGACCAGTTTGATAAAACCGTCGGTTTCAAAGTTGGCTAACGCACGTGGGACATTTTCCATACCCAGTACGCGGCTGTCGGTCTCAATATCCTGAGCCCTGGCTTGCTCCTCGGTCAGTCCGACGGTAGCCACCTGTGGATCGGTAAAGATCACGGCGGGCATGGTGGACAGATCCAGTTTGGCGTTGCCGCCCGTCATATTGATACCAGCACGGCTACCGGCGGCCGCGGCGACATAGACAAATTGCGGCATGTTAGAGCAGTCACCGGCAGCGTAAATACCAGCAACATTGGTTTCCATGCGTTCGTTAACAACGATTTCGCCCTTTTTGTTGGTGGTGACACCCACCGCGTCCAGATTGAGTTGGCTGGTATTGGCGTGTCGCCCGGTGCTTACCAGCAAACGATCACAACTGAGCTCGCCTGCATTAGTGTTCAGGGTGAATTGATTTCCATCGTGGGTCACTTGGGTGGCTTGCGTGTTGTTTAAAACTCGAATGCCTTCTTTTTCAAAACAGCCCGCCAGTTTTTCACCGATTATGGGGTCTTCACTGTAAAGTAGTGAGTGTCTTGCCAACACGGTGACTTCACTGCCCAATCGTCGGTAAGCCTGGGCAATTTCTAGCGCCACGACCGATGAACCAATCACCACCAGGTGCTGCGGCAATTCCTCGGCAAACAGCGCTTCGGTAGAGGTCCAGTAAGGCGTTTCGGCCAGCCCCTCGATGGCAGGAATGGTTGGCGTGGAGCCAGTGGCGATCAGGATTTTATCAGCAAAGATTTCCTGCTCAGTGCCATCATTTTTTCTGACTATCAGGGTGTTTGCATTTTTAAATTGCGCCCAACCTTTAAGTAAACTAAGCGCAGGATTTGTCTCTAGAATATTCTGATACTTTGCAGCGCGCAGCTCTTCGACTCGAGCGGTCTGCTGCTGAGCCAACAAGGCTCGACTCAATTGGGGCGCATGATTTTCCAGTCCGGCAAAGGGATTATTGCGTTGCTGCTGTGCCAATTGAGCGGCGCGGATCAAAATTTTTGAGGGTACGCAGCCGACATTCACGCAACAGCCGCCAATCACATCGGCTCCCTCAATAAGAGTGACCTTGGCACCACCTTCAGCGGCTTTGATAGCACAGGCAAAAGCGCCGGAACCCGTACCGATAATCGCCACATGTTGAGTTCGGTTGCTTTCTGTGTTGCTGGTATTTTCGTTGTCACAGTAGGCGTTCGGTGCTGTGTTTTCCGCTAAGGGGTTTTCTTTTGCGGTATAACCCAGGGCTTCAATCGCTCCAATGAGATCGGTTACGCTGACGTTTTCATAAGATATTTCAACCTTATTCACGCCTTCGATCGCATCGAGCGCTTCTTTAACGTGAGCGACGCAACTTGGACAGGTCATCCCTTCTATCGATAGTAAGATCATTCGTTTTCCTCAAATAGTAGTCAGGCATTGCGTCGTGTTAAACAGCACAGCTGTCATCATCACAGCGTTTATTCGCGGGTGAAAAAATATCCCAAAGCGATACGGCAACCATCAGACCTAACGCTGAATAGGTGACATAGCTGCTCCAGCCGTATTGGAAAAACGGATAGAGCGATAACAGCAATAAAATGGGGCCGACCACACCCAGCGCACTACGGTGCCATTGCCGGTGGCTGAACCAGCCAAGTCCGTTGAGTACCAGGGCAATCCAGGCAAACAACGGTAACAGGGTATTAACAAACAAACCTTCCCATTGGCTGAGAAAACCCAACCCGACCGCAGCGCCCAGGCTGGCGATGGCCGGGAAACACATGGCGCATCCCATAGCAGAAACCAGCGCGCCCAATGAGCTAATCTTATCGCCGAAACGGGTCAGTAACTGTATTAGCATTTCCATGCTTTACTCCTTGAGCGTTGATGGATAACCCGCATTAGTGGTGGCTTCGGTCAGTGCTTTTACTGTGGTTTTTTCGTCGTCGAATGTGACAACTGCCAATTTGGTTTCAAAGGTGACTTCAGCTTTACTCACACCCTCAACATTTTTTAAGGCATTTTTGACCGTAAAGGGGCAGGTCACACAGTTCATGGTTGGAACTTCCAAAGTAACTGTTTTCGGCGCAGCAAAAGCGGTCAGGCTGGTCAAGGCTAGCAAAGACAACAAGGCAATTTTCTTCATCATTTTCTCCAGTAACGTATTAAGTCATTAATAAAAGTGAGCGGTAAGAAAGTATTCAGGCAAACCAGACAATCCAATAATTGCTGGTGACTAGCACCAACGCAGTCAGTGCCGTTAACCAAAAGATCACCTGCCGGCGTTTTCGCACTTGAGGAACTGCACAGGCGGTGCCTGGCTCACAGTCCTCAACGGGGCGATAGACCTTCCAGCCTGCGAAGCCAAATAAGGCTAAAACCAGCAGGATAAAAATGGGACGATAAGGTTCTAACAAGGTTAAATTACCAATCCAGGAGCCACTCACGCCTAGCAGCAACAACACGAAAGGACCAGCGCAGCACAGGCCAGCGCCAACAGCCGCGATAACGCCGCCAATAATAGGTAGATTGGATTCTTTCTGTGACACGACTTACTCCTCTGATTTCAGTGTATGGAGCAAGTGTAATCTCCGTACCGATGTACGGAGTCAAACGTTTTTGTGATGCCCGTGTAAAACTAATTAAGGTTGCAGGGAGTCGATAATGGGACAATGTGAGTCATCGTTATTACTCTGACATTGCGTCAATAATGCCTTGAGTGCGCTTTCGAGCCGCTTCAGATCGGCAATTTTTTCCATGACGGCGCTGAGTTTATACTCGGCCAGCTCCTGCACCTGAGCACATGGGCGGTCATTCAAGCTTAGCAGGTTGGCGATCTCTTCCAGGGTAAACCCCAATTCTTGCGCCCGCTTAATGAACCGGATGCGATTAACCGTTTCATCGGGATAATGGCGGTAGCCCAACTCGGGTTTTGGCGGTTGCTCTATTAATCCACGACGCTCATAGAAGCGAACGGTTTCTATATTGATAGCCAGTTCTTTGGCAACTTTACTGATAGTTCTTGTCATGTTCATATCTCTTTTACCCGAACGGTATCTATAAGAACCGCCATTTTCTCCATCAATATATGGGTAGCGTTATTGGAGAGCTGCTGTCCTTCTTCAATGTACTCCCAGACGGTGGCATCGCTCTTCCATCCGCCTTGCTTTTTAATCAACTCAAAATCAACTCGTTCTCGGGCTGCCGATGTAGAGAGGCCGCGC
>DORE01000203.1 GCA_003514305.1 Gammaproteobacteria bacterium
AGCGGCGCTTATGCCGAGGTGAGAGTAGCTTCGTCGGCTAAAGGCGCCGCCGAAGGGCATACTACTCGTATGGTGAAAACGGGAGCGTCCTTGACTGTGAATTTCGCACCGGCCAGTGGCTTTGCGCTCTCCAGCGTTGAGAGCTCCTGCGGCGGCGGCCTACAGGGCAGCGCCTTCACGGTAAATCAGGTGACCAGCGATTGTTTGATAGAACCGGTTTTTGAGCCGTCCGTGACCCCAGGGGATACGCTGCGAGTGTCTCTGGAGGAGCCGGTAAGGGGTAATACCTACTCAGGTATTGGCAACTTGAGAGGTTGGGCTGTCGCCACAGTGGGCGTCGACCGCGTCGAAATTTGGATTGACGGAGCCTACGCTTTCGATGCGCCGTATGGCGGTGAGCGCGGAGATGTGGGAGATGTGTTCCCAGATATTAACGACTCGGTGAACTCTGGTTTTTCTACCGCTTGGAACTACAACCTCATGGACTTGGGTGAGCATACAATCACAGCGAGAGGCTATAACACTCAAGGCCAATACGCTGAGAGTAGGAAAACTTTTTTTGTGACCCGTTTTCACAAACCCTACTTGGGTGCAGATGATGAGGTCGATCTGTCTGGTGCTCAGTGCTCGGTCTCTGACAGCCAGATTTCATTGGGTGATGCGGTGATGGATGGTCAGGTCTACGACATCTTGCTGGACTGGCGCACTGCGGCTCAGGATTTCCAGATTATAGAGATTCGCTAGTCTTGGTGCGCTCGTGTGGCCTGAGAAACCAGCACAATGCCTCGGCCTTGCTGGGCCGCGGTTTCTTTTGGTGCGCCTCTTTGGCCTGCAAATGATGATGCGCCGCGCCGTTCAACAGTGTCTGCTTCGCAACCTTTAGAAGGTCGGCAGGAGAAGGGCAATTCGCTGACGACGCTTCCAGTGTTTTAGCCAATATAAAGTTGTCGAGCGAGGCGGACGGCGCTTCATGATGGTCACGGTGTTGCCCGATATGCCTGGTTACGAGGCGCTCTAACAGAAATTGATCAAGGCCGATCTCTTTGACGTCAGCGCGAGCTCTGTTAGGGAGACAATGAAACACACCACCGAACTGCCCCTGTGACCACCTGACATTCGGCGCTCACTCGCCTCAAGACTGCGACGCTGATTCTCTAGGTTGTTTTTGCGAAGAGGTCGCGAATACATGGGTTTGATGGAAGAGTGGAACGATAGCCATTCAGCCTGAAAACGCATAGATTTATACCAATATAGATTTCTACCAATTAGGTCTGTTCAACCCGCGTTTTAGAGGTTATTTTTACAAAGACTCTGTTAATCTTTGTTCGGACATAACAAAAAATCAGTCCTGTCAGTAGTTTTTTGCCGTTGTGCAGGTTCTGAAATTTTCACAGCACTCATAAATAAACATTAACGAGGGAACCCATGAGTACGATTCGTAATGCCTCAATACTCGCTGTCGCGGTGTCCATGGCCGTCTCCGGTCAAGTCAACGCCCAGCGATCAACTACAACACAAATTGAAGAAGTGGTGGTCACCGCGCAGAAGCGCGAGGAGAATATGCAGGACGTAGCTATATCTATGTCCGCCATGGACGCCAATGCAATCGAGAAATCGTTCGCGCGGACTATTGATGACATCACAGGAATGTCCCCTAATCTTGTGATAAACCCAATCTTAGGTAACGGTACGACAGGAATTTCTATCCGCGGTATCCAGCACTCCGACGTGGAGAAGAGCTCTGACACACCTGTAGCGGTGTACCAAGATGGAGTTTACCTTGCCTCAACTACCGGTGCCTTGAGAAACCTGTGGGACACCGAGCGAGTCGAAGTGCTGCGTGGTCCTCAGGGCACGTTATTCGGCCGCAATACTATTGGTGGTCTGATCCACGTAATCCGCACAAAGCCTACTGGTGAGTGGGGCGGAAAGCTTGTGGGTACATTTGCTCAAGACAATCAAACAGACATAAAGGGCCGTATTAATCTTCCAGAGATGGGAGGACTCGCTATTAAATTAACGGGTATGAGTATTCAGGGCGGAGAATACTTTTTTAACACGACTCGCGGTGTAGACGAGGGAGACAATGACCTTACGGCGTTCACTGTCGACGCTTTGTTCCAACCCAACGATGATTTCGACTTCAGGGTGATATTCGACTACATTGACGACGAGACTCCTACACGGCCAGTTGCTTCTATGACAGCGCCCAATGAGGCGTTTGCGGGTTTCGGCATAGGTGTTCAGGGAAAGACATCACAAGATCTATATAATGTCACCACCTCAGCAGCTCAACCCGCATCTCTGCGAACGGACGCGGTTACAGTGCATGCTAATTGGCAAGTGACAGACCAGCACAAGATCGCAGTTGTAGTTGCTGACAGACAGACTGACGAAACTGCAAGACAGGAGTTTGACGGAGTTCCGGCAGATTTGTTCTGGACCAGTCGCCCTACTGAAGAGAACCAGACAAGCTTTGAGCTCCGTTTAGAATCAGACTGGAGCGACAGTTTAAGGTCAACCTTTGGGGTTTATTACTGGGATGGTGATTACACACTCCAACAGAACACGGGCCAATTCAACATTATAAACCCACTGTTGGCTGGCACATCTGATGGCGCTCCCACGGACAATATCAGCCATACCGCGTCTCCATTGTTTAATCAGTCAGTGGAATCCCAAGCGATTTTCGGACAGGTGGACTGGGACGTTACGGAACAGCTTATGCTGAGTTTGGGCGGTCGGTGGTTGGATGAAGAGAAAGAGGCTTGTATGACCATTACAGGATATTCTCGAAGTCCATTGAAAACTGTTTTGGGCTTGCCCGATGGGCCCGTTGCCTACACTGATGTTGATGGGTTGAATAAGACACTTGAACCTTATCCGTATTTATTGGGCGGGAATATTGTGCCAAAGCAATGGGGTGAAGGTTGTCCTTCTTGGGCATCCTCCGTTTATGACAATAGTTTTAACGACGGAACTGGAGGAAGTTTTAACGGCAAGGCCAGTTTTGATGAGTTCACGCCCAAAGTCGGCGCACAGTACTCCTTTGACGCCGGCATGGCCTACGTTACCTACTCAGAAGGATTTCGATCGGGCGGTTTTAACGGCCGAGCGACTGCTCCTAACAACACTGGTCCATATGATCCCGAGGGCGTTAAGAGTTGGGAGGCGGGGGCAAAACTCACCCTGATGGATAATCGTTTCCAAGTTAATTTGGCCGTATTTTCGCTGGAGTACGACAATAAACAGGAGACTATCGTTAAGCCTGGTACAGATGGGCAAACTACACTAACGGTCGTCCAGAATGCATCTTCTGCGGAGATTGAAGGTCTAGAGATGGACCTGAAGTGGGTCGTGGCGGAAGGTTTGACTTTGTCAGCGAACCTCGGCCTGCTCGATGCGGGGTATGACGATTACGTAGTTCCAAGTGCCACAGGCATCGTAGACCAGACATCCCGAGCATTGATCCGAGCGCCAGATATGACAGCGGGCGCTGGCCTTCTATTCGAGAGACAGATGGCGGAAGGGCATTGGTTCGTGGCTACAATGAACTACACTTGGAAGGACGATTATTTCATCGCTGCCACGTCGAATCTGGACCACTCTCCCGGCGGATATATTGATAACCCGTCTCAGGTAGATTCTTTCGGTATTCTTGATGCCTCCATAAACTGGGAAACGGATAATTGGACTTTGTCTTTCTTCGGTAAGAACTTGACTGATGAAACGTATCTGATGCACTTCCTCGATGCCGGAGCGAACGTTGTTGCTACTTCTGCCACGGACTCTACTCCTACTTATGCGCCTGGAGCCTGGGCGTTTGGGACACCTAACCGCCCTCGTTACTTTGGTGTAGAGGTTCAACTCAAGTTCTAATCACGCTGCAGTAAGAAAAGGGCGCCAATCGGCGCCTTTTTTTTCAAATAATTAATTACTGGTGGTAATGGGCAGACGGTTATTCCATGTAGATTTTGATCCATGCTTGAGGGGATTTGCTCAGAGGTCGTTGGCAATTTCGTAACCTTCGCGCGTCGCGGCCATCAGAGAGCGCGGTGCTCTACAATCGCCTACCGTGATGACCTCTATCCCCTTTTTTTGTAGCGGCTCCAGCAGAGCGTCGTTGGGCAAGCGGCTGCTCGCATGGATTACTGAGGCCACAGAGTTCAGATCGATTACGGCACTGTTATAGACATTTTTGAGGGAGAGCTTGCCGTCTTCGAGTTTGTTTACCCCTGCTGGCTCTACATGGCATATCAGCTCCACATTTTTCTCGAAGAGACGCTGCAGGATACCTTGACGATTTATTAAAGAGACATCGTGCGCAATTCTCTCACGTGACGTCACTAACGTAACCTGATCGAAATAGTCTGCAAGCCGCAGCGCGGTAGCATAGGTCATTTCAGTATGATCCTGATCAATTATCACAGCGCGACCACTGGCAGAACCCAGACCTAGCGTTAGTTGTCTGGCCATATCGCGAAGGCTGGGTATCAAACCATTTTTAAACCACTCATCCGGAAGCCAATCCGGTTGAGACGAGCTCGATCCTGTCGCCAGCAACACTACATCGGGCTCTCTTATCAAAACGCTGTCAATGTTTGCCTGGAACCCCAATTCAAAACTAACCCCCGCTCGCACAGCCATCAGGTACTGAT
>DORE01000091.1:0-2137 GCA_003514305.1 Gammaproteobacteria bacterium
CTTTTCATCGGGCTTAATCCATCAACGGCCGACCATCGGGATGACGACCCAACGATCAGACGCTGTGTTCAGTTCGCTGTCGACTGGGGCTTCAACAAACTCATCGCTACCAATATCTTTGCGTATAGGCCCACTTACCCTGAAGACGCAAAACAGACGCAAAGGCCCGTTGGACTCCAAAATGATTTTTGGGTCCAACGCAGTTATCGGAGTGCACAACTCGCCGTTGCCTGCTGGGGTAATGAGGGCTCTCATATGGGCCGAAGTACTCAAATCAGGGAACATCTCCCCAGGCTTCACTTCTTGAAAATGAATCGCTCAGAACAACCTGGTCACCCGCTCTACTTGCGGGCAACGGTTAAACCTCAACTGTGGCAGTGATATTCCAGCGGAGGCAGAAGTTTAAAATGTTGTTAGCGGCGAGCAGATGGGTGTGGCGTCAGTCTTGGATACCCCTTCGCCTTAAAAAGTCTGCCTATCGAATTATTGGGCGCCATGAGCAGCGACCGGACGCACCATTTGAGGCTGATTTTTTTGGCCTTACTTATGAGGGCAACCTAAGGGATGAAATCGAATTCGCTCTTTATTTCTATGGAGCTTTTGAGAAACCCCTACTTTTTTTCATGCGTGATGCTGTGAATGCCATGAAGTCCGAAGGGCTTTCCGGAAGTTTCTGTGATATCGGCGCAAACATTGGTCAACATGCACTTTTCATGTCACTCTGCTCGGAGCAGGTCCATGCATTTGAGCCCTTTCCAGCAGTCAGGAACCGACTTGACCATCATGTTTCATTGAACAACATTACGAACATCACGGTGCACGCCACTGCGCTGGGGGATTCGAATGGAGAGTTTGAATTCTTCGCTCCCACTGGAAGCAACCGAGGAATTGGATCATTTTTAGCCTCCACCACTCAAAAAGGAAATGTCTCGATCGGGAAACTCAAGGTGTCTATGGGAGATGAATATTTTTCTGAGAAACATATCGAGCCTATTCTGCTAATCAAGGTTGATGTTGAGGGCCTTGAAAAATCGGTATTATCCGGTCTGAGAAACACCATAATCAGTTCGAGGCCTGTTATCGTATGTGAAGTGACATACGGCGAAAGCCAATCCTTCCGGAGTCTGCAGGAGTTCAAGGGCGCAATCCCAAATAATTACCGAGTCTTTCGCTTCAACACGAGAAAACCGAGCGGCAAAACTGCACGAAGAAGAGGCGCGCGTGCAAAACGGACCGGCGCGTATGATTTAATAGCGATCAACAGCTTTTTTGAACACGGCCAAGACGATCTGGTGGCCATACCCGATGAATGCAGGCACCTGATAGCGCTTTCAGGTCGTCACTGAAACTCCTTTGGGACTAAATAAAAGGCCTAACGCTAAGAATTCAATCCTAGCCTAGGCCACCGTGCTGCGGACACACTGTGAGTAACGGCAAAAATTTATAATTCTTCATTGAAATCATGTGTTAATTGGTTTTTTAGGATTAATAACGATGAGAAAGGAAAGAGAGTCGAACACACGAAAACCCAATTATCGCTAGCGCACAGGAGAACAGGAAATGACATCTAGTATAACTGATACAGACCGCAGAAAATTCCTCGCCGTTGGAGCCGGAGCTCTGGCGCTCGCCGGCATGACGCGGCCTTTAGCGGCTGCTGAATTAACAAGTGAAGAGGAAGGTAACTTAATTTTGGTTAACGAGTTCTGTGCAGCATGGTCTCAACGTGATTTAGACAAAATAATGACTTTTTTCACTGATAACAGCGCCTATCGAATGACGGAAACAACAGATCTTGCTGACGGCATTAGCGCTGTATCCGCGCGTATACAGACGTTTATAAACAATGTAGAGCGCTTCGATGTTTTGGATGCATTTGCTCGGGGCCCCATGGTCATAAACGAACGGGTTGACTATTTTGCAGATTTCGCGATTAAGACATGGCATGGGGTCGGAGTATTCTTCATTCAGAAAGGTAAAATTATAGATTGGTACGACTACACCATTAGAATGGAACCAGCATAGTTACCAATACACGAAATATCACTGTGCGCTTAAGAATTTATCTGCACGGAAATCCGCATAAGTCATGCAAGAGGTTTATGAACATGGCGCGCCCGGCAGGACTCGAACCTGC
>DORE01000091.1:2466-5438 GCA_003514305.1 Gammaproteobacteria bacterium
CGGCTTAGAAGGCCGATGCTCTATCCGGTTGAGCTACGGGCGCTCTAATTAATGCAGTGTAATCGTTAAATAAGCAAAGGCGTCTCTAGTTGGGCCGTTATCCTTTTCACTCTCATCCGTTTGAACTCTGTGAACAATGTCTGCCGTCCTATAACTAATCAGCACGTTATTTATGCTAACCACCACAAACGACTAACTGTGAAGTTGAGAAATCAAGCCCTCGCGATCCCTGTAATGCTTTAATAGCTTCGGGACTGATCCCAAATTGAGATTTCGCTAACCAGCCATATTGCCGCAATAGAACAATCAATCATTTTTTAAAATCCCTAGGGTTGATAAATTCCTGCTTGCAGATTTCTGATGTATGCGAGGGATAATGGGGTGACTGATGGGGCTCGAACCCACGACAACCGGAGTCACAGTCCGGGGCTCTACCAACTGAGCTACAGTCACCATGAAGGCTTGGTCTAGATACCGACCAAAAAATTGGTCGGGGTAGAGAGATTTGAACTCCCGACATCTTGCTCCCAAAGCAAGCGCGCTACCAGACTGCGCTATACCCCGATTGATTTCAATCCCTGCTATACACGGACGCCGGCATAATACTCGCGCCTCGACACTCCGTCAATCGACGACGCGAGATCGTCAAAATCAGATATCTAAGCAGCTCACCCTTTAATACGCCAGGTGCTCCCTTCCGCGCCATCTTCAATAACCACATTTAAATCAGACAATTGCTCACGAATCTCGTCAGCTCGCTGCCAATTCTCGTCAGCTCTTGCGGCAACACGCTCATTGACTAGTCTATCAATTTCTCCTTTGTCGATGTCAGCGCCAACAGCGTACTGCAGAAAAACTGCAGGATCAGCCTGCAACAGGCCTAAGCTCCCGCCCAAACGCACTAGCAAAGCACCCAATTGGTTCGCCAAAGCTTGGTCCTCGCCTTTTACCTGATGGATTTCGGATACGATCTCGAAAAGCACGCTCAATGCCTGAGGCGTGTTGAAATCATCGTCCATCGCGCGCCTAAAGGCTTTTTCAAATCGACTGTTTGTAAGGGTTTTTGAATCGGCGAGATTGAGGTCCTTAAGACAGTGATAAAATCTTTCAACCGCCTTCACTGACTGGCCGAGGGAGTTATCTGAATAATTGATCGGACTACGGTAGTGACTACTGACAAGCAGATAACGAACAATTTCAGGTTTATAGGAAGCCAGAACCTCTCTAACGGTTAGAAAATTGCCCAAAGACTTTGACATTTTCTCATCATCAATGCGGAGGGGACCATTGTGCATCCATACTTTTGCAAAAGTTGACCCAGTGGCCGCTTCCGACTGGGCGATTTCATTTTCATGATGCGGAAACATCAAGTCCGAGCCGCCACCATGGATATCAAAGGTGTCACCAAGCGCGCACGTGGACATTGCCGAACATTCGATGTGCCATCCAGGGCGCCCATATCCCCACGGAGAGTCCCAACCAACCGTTTCGTCGCCAGCGTTTTTCCACAGAACGAAGTCCCTTGGGTCACGTTTTAGCTCGCCAACTTTAACGCGCGCACCCTCCAGTAATTCGTCAGGCTTTTTCTTGGAAAGCTTCCCATAATCGGGAAAGTTAGACACAGAGAAATAGACATCCCCATTATCAGCTCGATAAGCGTGATCGCTGTCTAGCAGTTTCTTAATCATGTTGACCATCTGATCGATATGAGCGGTGGCCCGAGGCTCCTGGTCCGGACGAACAATGGATAATGCCGCTTCGTCTTCGTGCATGGCACCAATAAAACGATCAGTAATCGCTGTAAACGGCTCTTTGTCTTCGACCGCCCGCGCCAGAATCTTGTCGTCAACGTCTGTAATATTTCTGACATAGGTAACGTCATATCCGCTGAATCTGAGGTAGCGAACAACCACATCAAACGCTAGCAACATTCTGGCATGACCAAGATGACAAAAGTCATAGACCGTCATCCCACACACATAAAGCCGAACCTTGCCTGACTCAAGGGGTCGCAATGGCTCTTTTCGCTGGGTCAAAGTGTTGTAAATAGTAACCAAAACGTGTTGCTCCTATCAGCCAGCCCTGGAGTCCCTCAAAGTGATCGTCCTATTGAACACAGGAATCCCTGTAACGGTCAGGTCACCGTCGATGCAAAAATACCCTTCCCTTTCAAACTGGAATTGCGATTTGTTTCCAAAAAACACTGAGGGCTCTACGATAGCACCAGTCACTTCCACCAGAGAATCAGGATTTAGGTAGTCCCGATAGTCTTCTATATCTTGGGCTTCAGGATTCTCGACGCGGAAAAGCCGATCAAAGAGGCGAACGGAGATTCGCTTGCCTTCGCTGGCAGAGACCCAGTGAATAACTCCCTTCACTTTGCGCCCTTCGGGCTTCTTCCCCAAAGTATCCATATCAGCACTGCAACGAAGCAGCACAATTTTGCCACTGCCATCTCTCTCAACGTCATTGCATTTGATCACGTACGCACCCCTTAACCGGACTTCACCGCCTGCCGTCAGTCTCTTGAATCCTGCGGGGGGCTCGATCTCGAAATCTGAACGATCGATGAATAATTCACGGGTAAGAGGCACGTCCCTACTTCCCATCGATTCGTCTTTCGGATGATTCGCCAAGTTCAAATGAACCACCTCGCCTTCTGCGATATTATCTATCTCTATCTTGAGCGGCTGCATGACGCACATCGCTCGGGGCGCATGCTTATCTAAGTCATCGCGGATCGCATGCTCCAGCATGCCAAGATCCACAATGCCTTCACTGCGGCTCACGCCAACACTCTCACAGAAATTACGCAGAGATGCAGGGGTGAACCCCCGACGGCGCATTCCTGCTATCGTCGGCATACGAGGATCATCCCATCCAGTAACAACACCTTCCTCAACCATGGCTCTTAAATTTCTCTTCCCCATCATCGTGTAATTTAGCTTCAATTTGGCAAATTCAATTTGCTC
>DORE01000091.1:5727-9908 GCA_003514305.1 Gammaproteobacteria bacterium
GAGTACTTACCTTCGGGGAACTCTCCGTCACGCATTTTTGCGAACAAAGCAAGACTCTCGTCCACCGGCCGATCTCGATTAGGGCTATCGCGTCCAGCCACCGTCAAAGTGCCCCGATATTCACGCGCCTGTTCANNTGATACTCCTCAAGATCCAATCATATAGGGGACGATGGTCTTCAAACTCAAGAGTGCACAGCGAATGGGTAATCCCTTCTATGGCATCCGAGATGCAATGGGTGTAGTCATATGTTGGATAAATACACCAGCGATCGCCAGTTTGATGATGGCTGATATGGCGGATACGGTACAACACAGGATCCCGCAGATTAATATTAGGAGAAGCCATATCAATTTTCGCGCGTAATGAGTACTCACCTTCGGAGAACTCTCCGTCCCGCATTTTTGCGAATAAAGCAAGACTCTCGTCCATCGGCCGATTTCGATCAGGGCTATTGCGTCCGGCCACCGTCAAAGTACCCCGATATTCACGCGCCTGTTCAGGATTCAAACTACAAATGTAGGCATGCCCCGACTCAATGAGTTGCTTTGCGAAATCATATAGGGTTTCGAAATAACTCGAAGAGTAACGGACCTTCCCATCCCAGTTGAAACCAAGCCACCGAATATTATCTTTTATTGAGTCGACATATTCCTGACTCTCCTTTGCAGGATTGGTGTCATCAAAGCGCAGGTTGCACTGCCCCCCGTACTCTGCAGCCATGGTAAAGTTCAGACAAATCGATTTGACATGACCTATATGAAGATATCCATTCGGCTCTGGCGGAAAGCGCGTGTGAACTCTTCCCTCGTGCTTACCACTTTTGAGATCTTTGGATATTAGGGTTTTGATAAAATTAGAGCGTGATGAAGCCCGTGGCAACTCTGATTGCTTAGTTTTAGTAGGATCTGTCATAACGGCTGAATAAAATCTTCATAATGAGCAAGCCGATGATAGTGGAACTGCACACCGCAGTGACTGTCTGGCTTGATCTAATCAAAAACCGTATTATAGCGCGCTATATTCTTCAAGGTAATCCAAGCTTGGAACTCGCTTTATGATCATCTTCAACACAAACCATGGATCAATTTCTATCGAACTTAATCCTGAGAAAGCACCAAAGTCAGCTGAAAATTTTTATCAATACGCAAAGGAGGGATTTTATAATGGAACCATCTTCCACCGGGTCATCGACGGGTTTATGGTACAGGGAGGGGGGTTCGAGCCTGGAATGCACCAAAAATCCAATAATGGCCCGGTTGACAATGAGGCAGACAATGGCCTGTCCAATCTGACTGGCACTTTGGCGATGGCCCGAACAGCTGATCCCCATTCGGCGACGTCGCAATTTTTTATTAATGTCAGCGATAACTTTTTCCTCGACCATCGTGGAAAAACTTCACAGGGCTGGGGTTACGCGGTCTTTGGTAAAGTTGTCAAAGGAATGGACGTTATCAACAAGATCAAGGGCTGTAAAACAACCTCAAAAGCCGGACATCAGGATGTGCCTGTCGATGACATCATCATCGAATCCACTGAGGTAACGGAAGACTGAAGACTAACCAACACTCAACGACTCACGAGATGAATTGATAGTCAACATGGTAACCAGCCTTCGCAACCCCCTTCTCTTCATCTCAGACCTGCATTTGCAGGACACGCGCCCCGATCTAACCAATGCGCTTTTACGCTTTTTGTCACAGCATGCGGGCAAGTGTGACGCTCTGTATGTGCTGGGAGACCTCTTTGAGGTGTGGCTGGGAGACGATACCCGCAGCACTTGCGTGAGCAGAGTCGATGCGGCTTTTCGTGACTTTACTGAGAGCGGTAGCAAGCTATTTCTAATGCACGGGAATCGCGATTTTCTCATTGGAGAGCATTTTACTGACCGGTGCGGGGCTCAACTCATTGAGGAACCGCATCGGCTCAAAACGACATATGGCGATATAATTCTCTTGCACGGGGATAGCTTGTGTACCGACGATTTGGAATATCAGCGCTTTCGGACAACGGTGCGAAGCCCTCAGTGGCAGTCAGATTTTTTAGCCAAGAGCCTGGAGGAAAGAGCGCAATTTGCAAAGCAAGCGCGCGAACAAAGCAAACAGTCCACCGCAAATAAAACTGAAGAGATTCTTGACGTTAATCAACAGGCGGTTATCGACTGCTTCAAATTCCATTGCTGTCCACGTCTTCTGCATGGACACACCCATCGCCCAGCTGTTCACACTGTGCCACTTGAACAGGAAATTGATGGCGTTTCGGATGCCACTAGGATGGTGCTCGGCGATTGGGGGGAATTTGGCTGGTATGCCATTTTGTCGGATCATAATTGGGAGCTCAGACAGTTCAACATCAATGCCTAAACGGTGTGCACTCGCGGATAGACTTAAAGTCATCAGGACGGTTGACTTACGAGTGATCAGAGGCAAGCCCGTAGCGCTCAAGGTGGGCAGCGTGAAGAGCTTGAAGGTCGTCATCGACCTGCTCAGCAAGGGCAGCTACTGCTATCCTGGTGTAGTCTGGTAAAATCGTAACACCAAAATACCTTAGATCGCCGATCTGGTTCCGCCGCTTCTTTAGCAAATTGTGGAGCCAGCAATAAGGAGACAATGCCGAATCGAACGGGATCGAATTTTGTTCAAGCCCATTCCGTAATGCAGATTCAGAAAAGATGTGAAATCGGGAAGAGAGAATCTGCACTGTGAACTTTTCTATCCGGCTTAACACTGCTTGCTTAGCATCTGCGTCGTAGCCATTCCAGTTGATCACCTCGAACCCGTAGCGCTTGCAACCACGGCACACTAGATCGCCAAGCGATGTAGCAGAGCAGATACCAATACAGGGAGTTTTAGCCATTTGCGTGATTGGTTACAAAACAACTTGGGACTCTACATTAACGGCATATCTGATGCATCAGATTGCTTACTGATAAACGTAGGCAACTGCAAACCTCGTCGACATAGAATTCACTGCATTACTGGCTCCCGAAAGGCAGCGCAAAATCAGCCCCGAGAGTCTTAATTCAACTGCGGTGATCTTCTGGCACAGCTGGCTTTTTTCCAGTGTTTACAATAGAATAGCGCTCGTTTTAACTATCCAGAGTGGATTGATTTTCGCTTTACAAGGAATTTAAACTCAAAAGTTTTACAAGGGTTTTCAACGAACTGATATATCAAATATACGCTCTGGCGATACCCTCGACTTCAGGGGCCTTCTATGGCTCTCGATATTGTTTAACTCATATTAACTGAACTCTTAAGAATCGTTTACACCGCAATCAACCTGTCAGGCTGGCCTACTCTTTAAGAAAGAGGAAAAGGAAAAAACGTGTTAGAAGCTTACAGAAAACATGTCGCAGAACGCGCAAAGCTCGGAGTCGTCCCAAAACCTCTGTCTGCTGAGCAAGTCGCCGGACTGATCGAATTGCTCAAGAAACCTCCCGTCGGGGAAGAGGATTTTTTGCTCGAACTGCTGTCTTACAGAGTCCCGCCAGGTGTCGACGAAGCGGCCTATGTGAAAGCTGGCTTTTTGTCTGCCATAGCTAAGGGGGAAGTCACCTCTCCACTGATTTGTCGCAAACACGCAGTCAAGCTACTCGGCACAATGTTGGGCGGTTATAACATTGCTACTCTTGTCGAACTGTTGGATGACGAGCAGCTTGCCGATGATGCCGCCAACGAACTGAACCATACACTTCTGATGTTTGACGCGTTTCACGACGTGGCTGAGAAAGCGAATAACGGCAACCGCACAGCCCAGAAAGTGTTGCAGTCTTGGGCTAATGCTGAGTGGTTCGCCAGCAAGGACGAGATACCAGAGACATTCACAGTAGCGGTGTTCAAGGTACCCGGAGAAACCAACACCGACGATCTGTCACCCGCGCAGGATGCCTGGTCCCGACCTGACATCCCCCTGCATGCGAAGGCAATGTACAAAAATCCTCGTGACGGTATCACGGATGCCGAAGCGCAAATCAAGGAACTGAAAAAGAGCGGATTTCCGGTCGCGTTGGTTGGGGACGTCATGGGCACAGGCTCATCCCGAAAATCTGCCACTAATTCAGTATTATGGTATATCGGTGACGATATCCCTTACATCCCCAATAAGAAAAATGGTGGGATTTGTATTGCAGGGAAAATCGCGCCCATCTTTTTTAATACGATGGAAGACGCAGGCGCTCT
>DORE01000155.1:0-10085 GCA_003514305.1 Gammaproteobacteria bacterium
GTGCAAATCTTTGATACCTGGGGCGGCATACTGACGCCCTCAGCCTATTGCGAATTTTCTTTGCTTTACATGCAGCGCATCATCAAGGGATTGAAGCAGAAGACCGAAACTGATTCTGTGCCAATCATTCTGTTTACGAAAAATGGCGGCCAGTGGCTTGAAGCGATTGCTGACACTGGCTGCCACGCTGTTGGCTTGGACTGGACCATAAGCATTCAAGCCGCGAAGGCACGAGTTGGAGACAAGGTTGCGCTGCAGGGCAATATGGATCCCTCCATTCTGTACGCGGAGCCCTCAGTGATTCGGGCAGAAGTCAAGCGAATTCTAAAAGACTTCGGATCGGGTCCGGGGCATGTCTTCAACCTTGGACACGGTATCACTCCGGGTGTTGATCCTGAGCATGTGGCTGTTTTTGTTCAGGCGGTGCACGAATTTTCCACAGTCGATTAGCTAGTCGGCGGTAGCATGGATGTTTGGATCAGCATTGGGAGCAACTTGGCGTCTAAGCTCGGCCCTCCGGAGGAAACTATTAGATGCGCGCTCGCGGAGTTAAAAAGCCTAAGTTGCAGTGGATTTAAAGTTTCTTCGCTCTTTTTGAGTGCTCCGGTTGACTGCCGACCTGGTTCTCCTGACTTTCTGAACGCCATGGTCAGGATGGACGTGCCGGAAAGGATCAGCCCTGAAAACTTTCTCATGAGCCTACAGGCAGTTGAAAAGCAATTCGGTCGTGTCAGAGGAAACGGGAAGAACGCGGCCCGCACTCTGGACCTTGATATGATTTGTTGGGGGCGGTTGATACTCGATAGCCCCCAACTGCGGCTTCCTCACCCTCGTGCACACCAGCGGGCCTTTGTCCTCTTGCCAATGGTAGAGATTGATCCTCTTTTCCGATTGCCTGGATTCGACAAAACCATCGGCCAGCAGTTGGCGTCGCTATCCGACGCCGCCGGGCTAGAGCGACTGATTCCTTAGCCTGCAGTTGGAAGAGTTCGGGTTAGTAACGTAGGCGTATCTTAAATATGGCAATACGGTCAGAATTCAGCGACATTTCCTGACACAAATCCATGTGCAATTAAGATCTTTAATGGTATTCTCGATTACATTAGGTCGCAGGCTTTCACTTTCTCTTTCGCGTCTAGCAAGTACATCCGGCCGTAAGTGTACACCGGGGTAATGCAGAATGACTGGTTCCGAATCTCGGTGTGAGCCACGCGGTAGACTCATATCGAGTCGAGCATCTTGAGCTGTAAATTAGATTAAAGACGGCCGAAATGACCCAAAAGAAATCATGAACTCTTGCTTCTTCAAAATTCAATCACGAGTTATCTTTCTGGCTTTTTGCGGGAGCTGGTGCGTGTTGGCGGCCGCACAGGAGGCCAAAGAATCGGAGGTGAGTAGCTTCCGCATAGGTTCAACTTCAATCTTGAGTAGGGCCTCACCGCCCATCGAGCTGTCCCGTAAAATCGAGTCTCAGGACTATGAAATAGCGCTGGTTGAAGACGCGCTACACTTTAATCTGGGAGTCAAAATCACGCCCATCGCAGGGCTTAATCTGCAGGCGGATGCATGGCGGCAAGAGATCGCTGATGCGCCGGCACTAACGCTCAACACTGGCGCGCAATTGGTGCTGCCCGGACTTTATCCCGAAGACTCCGCAATGAATGAATTTAGCATCCAAACTCCGCTGTTAGATTCCCAGCTCGGGCGCAATGGATTTGATCTCGGCGCGTCCTACATTTGGGACACTAACCGATTCGGGCAGTTTACCTTGAGCACAAAAGCGACTTACGTCCAGGACTTCGAAAACAGGGGTTCTCTGTTTGAACTTCTCAAAAGTGAAACCAAGGCTCTTGAAGATCGGGTGGTAAGCTCGGAGCTCCAGAGCAATCTGATGCTCACCTGGCAGCTTGGTAATCACACCGCGAGTGCGATCACGAATTATTTCGACTCTTTCAAGGATCTCAGTGAATTGGACCTGGATGAAATAAACGCTTTAGTCGACGATATCACTACGATTGATCTGCAATATGGTTACAGTGTCGAGACGAGCTCCAATAATCGAGCCATCATCTCTTTTGGGATTCGCAATATCTTCGATGAAAAGACAGCCCAAATTCTCAATTCTTCTGCGCGCATACTAGACCAGAACGGGCGGATTGCTTATGGATCCATCAAATATCAATTTTAAGGTGGGTCTGCAGTAGAAAAGTAGTCTCATTCCTTGGCGACTTTTCGCGCTAAATCAGATGCGCTTTCACTCAAGCTCCTGACAAGGCTCTGCTCATAGGTGCCCCGCCGGGCACAAAACATACTTTTAAGCAGCCACAGCATGAATTTTGGAGCATACGGTTGACACTGTGTTGCCAATAAATCCTCAAAAGTTCATAAGCATCCACTGCCGGCGTGACCAGCTTGACCTATACTCGGGTTGCATGAGCCAACAGGACCTCTGTTAAATACCTGTTACTTATATTTCTCGCGCAATAACTCAGCCCGATTAGGAGCAAAAAATGACCGCCTATAACGCGCCACTCGGCGACATTCAATTTTTGATGTCTGAGGTTTTCCAGGCCGACAAGATATTTGCCTCCATGCCGGGCACGGCAGAAGTGACTCCTGACCTCATCAGTGCGATTCTTGAAGAGGCCGCTAAAATTGCCGAAAACTTAATATCGCCGATTAACCAGAGTGGGGATCAGGAGGGATGTAAATGCGTCGATGGAGTGGTCACGACGCCGGAGGGTTTTCGAGAAGCTTACGCGCATTATATTGCCGGTGGCTGGGCTGGCCTGACTGGCGAGATAGATTTTGGCGGACAGGGCATGCCGAAACTTTTGTCTTCACCAATAGAAGAGATGTTCTTTGGCGCCAATTCGTCTTTTGCGCTGTATGCCATTCTCAATACCGGCGCTACTCTCACACTCAGTGAACACGCCTCAGAAGTGCTGAAGCAGCGCTTTCTTCCCAAGATGTATGAGGGTCGGTGGACCGGCACTATGTGTCTTACTGAGGCGCATGCAGGGACTGATCTTGGCATGATCAGAACAAAAGCTGTGCCTCAAGCTGATGGCAGTTATCGAATCACGGGGACGAAGATTTTCATTACTGCGGGCGAGCATGACCTGACCGAAAATATTATTCATCTGGTGCTTGCCAAACTTCCAGATGCGCCCGCCGGGCCGAAGGGTATCTCCTTGTTTGTTGTTCCAAAGAATGGATTAGACAATGAGGGAAGCCTTTCCGGGCAACACAATGGCGTCTTTTGCGGGGCTGTCGAGCACAAGATGGGCATCAAAGGGTCTGCGACATGCGTTATGAATTTTGATGGCGCTCAAGGCTGGCTGGTTGGTGAACTTAACCACGGCTTGTCCAACATGTTCACTATGATGAATTATGAACGGCTTTCAATGGGCTTGCAGAGTAATGGGCTGGCAGACAGCTCGTATCAGACCGCCGCCGCTTATGCGCGGGAGCGCATCCAGGGTCGGTCGCCAACCGGGCCGCAGCAACCAGAAGGCGAGGCTGATCCGATCTTGGTTCATCCTGATGTGAGACGAATGCTTTTAACCATGCGTGCAAACATTATGGCAGGTCGCGCGCTGTCTATGTATGCCGCCTTGCAACTCGATATCTCTCGCTTTCATCCAGATCTCGATCAGCGGCAGAAGGCAGACAAGTTGGTCGCGCTGTTGATTCCGGTTGCAAAGGCGTATTGCTCCGATCGCGGCTTTGAGATGTGTGTAACGGGGCAACAGATCCTTGGAGGGCATGGCTACGTCGCCGAATGGGGAGTGGAGCAAAATGTGCGTGATGCGCGCATCGCGCAGATCTACGAAGGGGCGAATGGGATTCAGGCGCTTGATTTAATGGGGCGCAAAACGGTGCGCGAAAATGGTGAACTGTTAGCGGTGCTGCTTACGGAAATGGACAAGTTTATTGCGGGTGCACAGGACGTTCTCGGAATGGATCAATACCTGCCTCACTTGCTCAACAATCAACAGATGATACGTGGCGTTACCCGTCGGGTGATTGACCGCTCCCGCGACAATCCAGACGAGATCGGAGCTGCCTCCTACGCCTACATGGAGCTACTTGGTCTGACGCTCTACAACTTTATGTGGTTGCGCATCCTGGCGGCTGTATTGCCTAAGCTTCATGCTGGCACTGGCGACACGCCCCACCTCTCCGGCTTGGTCAAAACAGCGGAATTTTTTTTCGCCCGGCTGCTGCCCAAAGGCCAAGCGCTTGTTGCGGAGATTGAAGCCGGAGCGGAGACGCTAATGGCGCTTAGTGCTGAGGAGTTCTAAGCGCCGTAAAGGTCCGGTGCCACGCAGCCGCTCTTCGCTTTTAACAATTTCGCGTGGTCTCATTTCCCCGTATACTCGAATGAGCCACATAGGATAATGTCAATGATCAGAGTCGCCATAGCCGGTGCAGCTGGGCGTATGGGTCAAGCCCTCATTAAAACCGTGGATGCCCATAAACCTGAGCTGCAGACAACTGCCGCATCGGTTTTTGTGGATGATCCTGCTCTAGGGCAAGACATCGGCACCACCGCTCTGGGTAAGCCGATAGGCGTTGTGGCGGTGACCGATCTGGAGACCGTCATCGCGGACTTTGATGTCTTGATTGATTTTACAGCGCCTGCGCCCAGTCTGGCCCATCTCGAGCTTTGTCAGCAATATCGCAAGCCAATGGTGCTCGGGACAACCGGCTTCAGCGCAGCGGAGAAAGAGAAGATCGAAATTACCCGTCGGCTGCCACTGGTCTTCGCGCCAAACATGAGTGTTGGGGTAAACCTCTGTTTCGATCTCTTGCAGCGTGCCGCCCGAGTTCTTGGAGATGAAGTCGACATTGAGATTACCGAAGCGCACCATCGATTTAAGAAGGATGCTCCGTCTGGTACTGCGCTGCAGATGGGGGAGGTCGTAGCGAAGGCCCTAGGGCGCAAGTTGGACGAGGTGGGAAAATATGATCGCGAGGGTATCGGTGAAAGCCGTGACCCGAGAACCATCGGCTTTACCACCATTCGCGCTGGAGATATTGTTGGTGATCACACAGTGCTCTTCGCCGCAGACGGAGAGCGTGTTGAGATCACCCATAAAGCAAGCAGCCGGATGATTTTTGCGCGTGGTGCCGTTCGAGCTGCTCGGTGGCTCGCAAGCCAACCCGACGGCGTCTATTCAATGATGGATGTGTTGGCGCTATCTTCTGAATAGGGTTATTTGTAGCGTTTTGTGAATAAACTGCTGGGCATGAGCACGACAGCGTGTCAATTTTTCTTGTTAAAAAACTGGTTCATACGACAAAAATCTCGCCGCGGCAGATAGACACCGCCGACCAAGCTTTTATACAATCTATGCTCAGTATGGCACATGCTGAGATCTTACAAAGCGGAAGAGTTTTTTGAAAAGCGGAGCGAGTTTGCCTCTCTCCGCTTTTTTTTCGCCTGAAGAAAATACCAGCACAGATTTGGGCAAGATGAACTGAAGAGGATATGAAGTGACTCGAGAAGCGGTTCTGGCGTTAACAGACGGCAGTATTTTTAATGGCGTCGCGATCGGTGCGAGCGGCAAATCTAGCGGCGAAGTTGTATTCAATACCTCGATGACGGGTTACCAGGAGATCCTGACGGACCCTTCCTATGCACAGCAAATTGTTACGCTGACCTATCCTCACATTGGAAATACCGGCACCAACGAAGAAGACAACGAATCTAATTCTGTCTGGGCATCCGGGCTGGTGATTCGCGATTTGCCTATGGTGGCCAGCAACTGGCGCAAGCAGCAGTCCCTCGAGGATTTTTTGTCCGAGCGGGGCGTAGTGGCTATTGCGGAAATTGATACTCGTCGCCTGACTAGACTGCTGCGCGACCAGGGGCCACTAAATGGTGCCATAGTTTCTGGCCAGGAACTGGCTGCGATCGGCGAGTCTGGTGCAGTTGGTCTGGCCAGGGAGTTTCCGGGACTTAAAGGCATGGACCTAGCAACGGTCGTTAGCGTTGAGAGTCACTACAGCTGGGACGAGAGCGTTTGGACGCTGGGTTCGGAGTATGGCGCTGGCGCTGACCTCCGGTTTCACGTGATCGCTTACGATTTTGGCATCAAGCGCAATATTCTCAGAATGCTGGTGGCACGCGGTTGCGAGATCACGGTAGTTCCAGCGGAGACTCCGGCCAGTGAGGTCTTGGCAATGCAGCCAGACGGGGTGTTTTTATCAAACGGTCCGGGAGATCCTGAACCATGTCACTACGCCATTGCTGCCATCCGAGAGCTGTTAGACGCTGAGGTGCCTTTGTTTGGGATTTGCTTAGGTTGTCAGCTTCTCGCGCTTGCCTGTGGAGCTGAAACAGTCAAGATGCGTCTCGGCCATCATGGGGCGAATCACCCGGTGCAAAATCTGGCAGACGGAACGGTGATGATTACCAGCCAAAACCATGGCTTTGCCGTAGACGCTGCCAGCTTGCCCGATAATTTAGCAGTGACCCACAAATCGCTTTTCGATAACTCTCTTCAGGGCATTCAGCGCACCGACAAACCTGCGTTCGGCTTTCAGGGTCACCCCGAAGCAAGTCCGGGACCCCATGATGTTGCACCGCTGTTTGATCACTTCGTCGAGCTGATGGTAAATCCTGCAAGCACCCGTCCACCGGGCCAAAAGGAAGCAAGCTAAAGATGCCTCGCAGAACTGATATCGAATGCATTCTTATCCTGGGGGCAGGCCCCATTGTTATTGGACAAGCCTGCGAGTTCGACTATTCGGGTGCACAAGCCTGTCAGGCGCTGCGCGAAGAAGGCTTCCGTGTGATCCTTGTGAACTCAAATCCTGCGACCATCATGACTGATCCTGCGATGGCTGATGCCACCTATATAGAACCAGTCAAGTGGCAGATTGTGGAAAAAATAATTGCTAAGGAGCGACCGGATGCGATTCTGCCGACCATGGGGGGGCAGACAGCACTCAACTGTGCTCTGGATTTGAATCGTCACGGCATTCTTGAGAAATACGGCGTAGAGCTGATCGGCGCAAAGTGTGAAGCCATCGATAAAGCAGAAGACAGGGAATTGTTCGATAACGCGATGGTCGCTATAGGTTTGGAAACACCGCGCCACTTCTTGGCGCGCACTATGGAAGATGCCTTTGCTGGTCTGGATGCTATTGGCTTCCCGTGCATCATTAGGCCGTCCTTTACCCTCGGCGGCAGCGGTGGTGGCATTGCCTATAACCGGGAGGAATTCGAGGAGATCTGTGCCCGTGGGCTTGAGCTTTCTCCGACCAACGAACTGCTCATTGATGAGTCGCTCATTGGTTGGAAGGAATATGAAATGGAAGTGGTCAGGGACAAGAATGATAACTGCATAATTGTGTGCGCCATTGAGAATTTCGACGCGATGGGTGTACACACCGGTGATTCGATTACCGTCGCGCCTGCGCAAACTCTCACAGATAAGGAGTACCAGATCATGCGCAACGCCTCGATTGCGGTTTTGCGTGAGATCGGTGTAGAGACAGGTGGTTCCAACGTTCAGTTTGCAGTCAATCCTGATAATGGCCGTCTAGTAGTCATTGAAATGAACCCTCGCGTGTCGCGTTCTTCTGCCCTTGCTTCTAAAGCCACAGGTTTTCCGATCGCGAGAGTAGCAGCAAAACTTGCAATTGGCTTCACACTTGATGAATTACGTAATGAGATTACCGGTGGAATCACGCCGGCGTCTTTTGAGCCGGCGATCGATTACGTCGTGACTAAGATTCCGCGATTTACTTTTGAGAAATTCCCGGAGGCTGATGATCGCATTACGACGCAAATGAAATCAGTCGGCGAGGTCATGGCGATCGGGCGCACATTCCAGGAATCGCTGCAGAAGGCATTGCGAGGATTGGAGGTTGGCATGTGTGGCTTTGACCCGATCCTTGAGGCCGACCTGAGCAATGCCAAGGCTGTACTTACTCGTGAGCTCACTGAACCCGGGGCTGAGCGTATCTGGTTCGTCGCCGATGCGTTCAGGCTTGGCTGGTCAGTGGCGACGGTCTATGATCTAAGCGGTATTGACGCCTGGTTCTTGATTCAGATTGAAGACTTAATAAAGTCAGAAGAGTTTCTGCAGACTCAGCAGCTGCCCATGCTTGATCAACGAATCATGAGGTCACTGAAGCGCAAAGGTTTTTCTGACAAGCGCATGGCTCAACTGCTAGGAGTCTCGGAGGGAGAAGTACTGCAGGCGCGCCATGCCCTGGGAGTCCGCCCTGTCTACAAGCGCGTTGATACCTGTGCTGCTGAGTTTGTCTCAACCACGGCCTACATGTATTCCACGTATGAAGAAGAGTGTGAGGCCTTGCCTAGCGATCGCGACAAAATTATGGTGTTGGGGGGCGGCCCCAACCGAGTGGGGCAGGGGATCGAGTTCGACTATTGTTGTGTGCAGGCGGCTTTGGCCATGCGCGAGGATGGTTACGAGACTATTATGGTCAACTGTAACCCTGAGACGGTCTCAACGGATTTCAATATCTCAGATCGGCTTTACTTTGAGCCGCTTACCTTCGAAGACGTAATCGAAGTGGTAAAGCTGGAGCGGCCCGTCGGGGTGATCGTACAGTTTGGTGGGCAAACACCGCTTAATCTCGTGAAGCAGCTGGGTGAAGCCGGTGTGCCAGTAATTGGAACCAGCCCCGATGCAATCGATCGAGCTGAAGATCGCGAGCGTTTTCAGCATCTAATAGAAAAACTGGATCTGAAACAGTCACCAAACTGTACGGTTCGATCTGTTGATGAGGGATTAGAGCAGGCGAAAAACATCGACTATCCATTGGTTGTTAGACCCTCTTACGTGTTGGGCGGTCGAGCGATGGAAATTGTTTACAACGAAGCCGAGTTGCAACGGTATATGTATGATGCGGTAAAGGTCTCCAATGAGAGTCCGGTGTTGCTAGACCACTTTCTCAGTTCGGCAATTGAGATTGACGTGGATGTTGTGAGTGACGGACAGCGGGTTGTAGTCGGTGCAATTATGCAGCACATTGAACAAGCCGGTATCCATTCCGGGGATTCAGCCTGCTCGCTGCCACCATATAACTTGCCGGAAGAAGTGCGAGATACGATCAGAGAGCAGGTTTCTGCATTGGCGCTTGAGCTGGGTGTTGTGGGGTTGATGAATACCCAGCTGGCCTATCAGGATGGTGAGATTTTTATCATTGAGGTCAATCCGCGAGCTTCGCGTACGGTGCCTTTTGTCTCTAAATGCATCGGCACCTCCCTGGCAAAGGTGGCCGCGCGCTGCATGATTGGCAGGACCCTTGATGAGCAGGGGTTCACGCAGGAAGTTGTGCCAAAAACTTTTGCGGTGAAGGAAGCGGTTTTTCCTTTTAACAAATTTCCGGGCGTTGACCCGATCCTCGGGCCGGAAATGAAATCGACGGGAGAGGTCATGGGTGTGGGCGAGACTTTTGCGGAGGCCTACGCCAAGGCGCAAATGGGTGCAGGGGACGTAATTGAGGAATCGGGTACCTGCTTTATAAGCGTGAGAGATCGTGACAAACCTTTCGTTGTAGATGTTGCTAAACGCGCACTGGCACTGGGCTATGAACTGGTCGCGACGCATGGAACTGCCGCGGTGATTGCAAAAGCAGGCCTGAAGGTGCGAGGTGTGAATAAGGTCGCCGAAGGTAGACCCCATATAGTTGATATGCTAAAAAATGAGGAGATCCAGGTGGTGTTTAATACAACGGAGGGCAAGCAGGCGATCGCGGACTCGTCGATGATTAGACGGACCGCGCTGCGTCACGGAGTTTTCTGCACCACGACGATCGCGGGTGCGCTGGCGGTCTGTGATGCTCTTGAATTTGGCAACAACATGGCGGTTTACAGCTTGCAAGACCTGCACGCCAACCTTAATTAATTATTGGCTTTAATTGTTTCACTGGTGAGGCGCTGACACACTTATATGTCTTTTTCTAAAGTCCCCATGACGGTCAAAGGCGCCGAAGCACTGCGCGCGGAGCTCTATGAGCTCAAAAGCGTTACGAGACCCAAGATAACCGCTGCGATAGCTGATGCAAGAGAGCACGGTGATCTTAAAGAAAATGCCGAA
>DORE01000155.1:10392-15080 GCA_003514305.1 Gammaproteobacteria bacterium
AAAGAAAATGCCGAATATCATGCCGCGCGCGAGCAGCAGAGCTTCTGCGAGGGCCGCATCAAGGAAATTGAAGGCAAACTTGCCGATGCTGAGATAATTGATGTTACTAAGATAGATGCCTCTGGCAGGGTTATATTCGGCACTACCGTGACGCTTTATAACTTAGATACGGAAGGGTCAGTCACTTATCAAATCGTTGGTGAAGATGAGGCCGACGTAGCGGCGGGTAAAATTTCGGTGGTTTCACCGATTGCAAGAGCCATCATGGGGAAGTACGAGGGTGACGACGTAGTGGTGAAAGCGCCGGCGGGTGACCTTGAGTACGAGATCAAGTCAGTGGCGCATATTTGAGGCGTTGTACTGCTATTATCGGTTAGCTAACTTTTCTGATCAGGTTGGATAGCTTTGGGTCGGGCCGCTTGGCGACTCTGTATAGAAGAGAGGTGTGTCCAATGTCTTGCACAGATTCCGCATGGTAGACGCTGCATACGTTCTTAATAAGTGCACGACGCATCTCACGGTCAGGGATATGCATTTTGATTTTAATTAGCTCGTGGTCTTCAAGTGCGCGATTGATTTCTTGGCCGACGTTCCTGGTCAAACCATTTTGCCCAATGGTGACAAGCGGTTTGAGCGCATGACCTATCGCTCTGAGGCGTTTTTTTTCTGTGTTGGTAAGAATCTTCGGTCGGCTTGATTGGTCTGACATAGGACGAGTTTAGCAACTCACATTCATTTATGACAATGGCTCTTCTGTAAATTATTGATTCATGGCAAGGTCTAAGAGCAGCAAGCAGTGGTTGAAAGAGCATTTCGATGACAATTTCGTGCGACGCAGTCAAGGCGAAGGCTATCGATCCCGAGCCAGTTACAAGCTGCTGGAACTGCAGGACAAAGATGGGCTAATCAGACCGGGCATGACTGTGGTTGATCTCGGCTCAGCCCCTGGAGGGTGGTCCCAAGTGGCTGCAGAGCTGGTAGGTAATGAAGGCCGAGTTGTGGCATCTGATATCCTGTCAATGGATTGGATCTCCGGGGTAGATTTTGTACAAGGTGATTTTACGGACGACTTGGTTTATGAGCGTCTTTTATCGGAGATTGGAGAACAAGGTGCCGACCTTGTAATTTCTGATATGGCCCCCAATATGACTGGAGTAAAGGAAGTCGACCAGCCCCGCAGTTTAGGCCTCGCAGAGTTGGCTCTGGAGTTGGCGAAAACCATACTCAACCCCGGAGCGTACTTCCTAGTGAAGCTCTTCCATGGTTCAGGTTACGCAGAATACCATCAAGAGATGCGGTCTAGCTTTAATGCCGTAAAAACCAGAAAGCCCAGGGCTTCCAGAGCGCGGTCTCGAGAAGTTTACTTACTCGGGTCAGGCTTTTTACGCTGAGCGGTCAACGCGCTGAGATGGGGGAGATGGATGCAATATTTTCTGCAGTCATTAGAATGATCTGCGTAGTCTGCCCAAGCGGCAAAGTAGTCTCAGAGCCAATGGCCCTGATTAATTAGGAGACAAGTCCATGAATGACATGGCAAAAAATTTAATTCTCTGGATGATAATTGCTGGGGTGTTGCTGACGGTATTCAACAATATCAATCAGGAAACCCGTGAAGAGAATATCAACTATTCCCAGTTCGTCAGGGAAGTGCGTTCTGGTCGCGTAGATGCGGTAGAGCTTGCTGGCATCAACATCACCGGTATACGCTCAGACAACAGTCAATTTCGAACGATCATGCCTCTTATTGGCGACGATCAATTGATGAACGATTTGTTTGAAAACAATGTTGAAATAATTGCTAATGAACCAGAGCAACAGAGCATTTGGACCCAGCTGCTGGTTGCTAGCTTTCCCATACTGATCATCATCGCGCTGTTTTTCTTTTTCATGCGCCAAATGCAGGGTGGCGGTGCCGGTGGCCGGGGCGGGCCGATGTCCTTTGGAAAAAGCAAAGCCAAGTTGCTGGGTGAAGATCAGATAAAAGTTACTTTCGCCGATGTTGCAGGAGTTGAAGAGGCGAAAGAAGACGTCGAGGAACTGGTGGAGTTTCTGCGTGAGCCAGACAAATTTCAACGATTGGGTGGCAAGATTCCGAGGGGGATCCTCATGGTGGGTCAACCGGGAACCGGTAAGACGTTGCTCGCAAAAGCGATCGCTGGGGAGGCCAAAGTGCCGTTTTTCTCTATCTCCGGTTCTGATTTTGTGGAAATGTTCGTCGGCGTTGGCGCTTCAAGGGTCCGCGATATGTTCGACCAAGCAAAAAAGCAGTCGCCCTGCATTATCTTTATAGATGAGATCGACGCTGTCGGACGTCATCGTGGCGCCGGTCTTGGCGGTGGTCACGATGAGCGAGAGCAGACCCTAAACCAGTTGCTTGTCGAAATGGACGGGTTTGAGGTTAATGATGGCGTTATTGTCATGGCAGCCACTAACCGGCCGGATGTACTTGACCCTGCTCTCCTGCGCCCAGGTCGATTCGACCGGCAGGTAGTTGTTGGGCTACCTGACATCCGAGGTCGAGAGCAGATTCTCAAGGTTCACATGCGCAAAGTGCCTATTGACGATCGCGTTCAGGCTGGCGTTATTGCCAGAGGTACTCCCGGATTCTCGGGCGCCGATTTGGCCAACCTCGTAAATGAAGCAGCGCTTTTCGCGGCCCGAGCGAGTAGGCGGTTGGTTACCATGGAAGAATTTGAAAAGGCCAAAGACAAAATCATGATGGGCGCTGAGCGCAAATCGATGGTGATGTCGGAAAAAGAGCGTCTCAACACGGCTTATCATGAGTCAGGCCACGCCATCGTTGGGCGGTTAATGCCGGAGCATGATCCCGTCTATAAAGTAAGCATTATCCCTCGCGGTCGTGCTTTGGGTGTGACGATGTTCCTGCCGGAGGAGGACCGCTATAGCTACAGCAAACAGCATATCCTCAGCCAAATTTGTAGCCTTTACGGCGGACGTATTGCTGAGGAGATGACATTAGGAAAAGAGGGAGTGACAACGGGCGCGTCAAATGATATCCAGCGAGCAACTGAAATGGCCCGCAATATGGTTACGAAATGGGGTCTTTCTGACGAGTTGGGGCCCCTGCTTTACTCGGAGGACGAGGGAGAGGTATTCCTAGGGCGCTCTGCTGCCTCACAGGCAAAGTCTGTTTCAAGTGAAACCGCTATGGCTATTGATCGTGAGGTTCGCAGAATCATCGATGAATGTTACGTTAAAGCGGAGCAGATTCTGGAAGACAATCGTCACCTGCTTGAGGTAATGAAGGACGCGTTGATAGAGTATGAGACGATTGACTCTGATCAAATTGATGACATTATGCAGGGGAAGACACCACGACCCCCTGTGGGTTGGAGTGACTCCGACAACGACGGCTCTGGCGCGAGTCCCGTAGAGGACAACGTTAAAAAGCCTCGTGCGGGGGCAAAGCCCGATGGCCAGTCAGGACCCATTGGTGGCCCCGCCGGCGAGCATTAGATCGCTCAGCGCCGAGCTTTGACTGACGCATTTACCCTGCAAGCCGGGAAACGGCAGTTAGCTCTGTTATCGCCGGTCTGCATGGGTATTCTAAATATCACTCCAGACTCCTTCTACGATGGCTCCGAACTGGTCATCGCTGAGCGCTCCGGATTCAGATGTGATCGCGACAAATTGCTTTTCAAAGCTGAGAAAATGATCAGCGACGGCGCTAAGATTCTCGACATTGGAGGGGAATCTACCCGCCCGGGCTCCAAGGCGATTTCCGTTGATGAGGAGCTGGATAGGACAATATCAGTGTTAGAAATCTTAAGCGCTGAATTCGATGTCCTGCTATCTATCGATACCAGTAAGCCAGCGGTGATGTCTGCAGCTCTTGCTGCGGGCGCCGGCTTGGTAAATGATGTAAGAGCATTAGCTTGTTCGGGCGCGGCAAAAGTCGTCGCCGAAGCTCAACCGCAGCCCGCTGTTTGTCTTATGCACATGCAGGGCCAGCCAGAGTTCATGCAGCAAGCCTGCTCGTACGGAAGTGTCGTCGAGGAAGTGTTCAACTTTCTTAAGCAACGCATCGCCTCCAGTGTGCAGGCCGGTATCGAGCGTTCAAGGATCTTGGTTGATCCCGGTTTCGGATTTGGCAAAACCGTTGAGCATAACTACGAGCTGCTGCGCCGTCTCGCTGAATTCCATCGTCTCAACGTGCCGGTCTTGGTGGGTGTGTCGCGAAAATCCATGATTGGTGCGGTTACTGGCCGACCGTTAGAGCGGAGGCTGTCCGGTTCTATCGCCGCGACGAGTCTGGCCTTGCAGGCAGGGGCCCACATCATCCGTACACACGACGTTGCAGACACTGTCGACGCGATAAGGGTGTATGAAGCCTGTCGAGGAGTCGGATAGCCAAGCTTATTGCGTCCCAGCACCAACTTGGTTAGTATTGGCGCCCGTTTTGCTGGGCTCCAGCGAGATATATGAGAAAAGAGATAAGTCATGCGGCAACCGCTGGTTCTAGGCAATTGGAAAATGCATGGAACTGCTGTGGGGATAAGGTCTCTTGTGTTCAAATTGATCGAGGCCAAAACGCGATTCTCGCGGGTGGAAGTGGGAGTTTGCCCGCCTTTTGTCTTCCTGCCTATGGTGGCTGAGCTTTGCGCTGGATCGCCTATTCGAATCGGCGCTCAGAACGTGTCGCAGCACAGAGATGGTTCGTTCACCGG
>DORE01000155.1:15465-16468 GCA_003514305.1 Gammaproteobacteria bacterium
GAGCGTCGTGAACTTTTTGGGGAATCGAGCCAGACCATTGCGGAGAAGTTTGTGGCCGCTCAGGAGCAAGGACTGATGCCTGTTTTGTGTCTGGGCGAGACACTTGAACAGCGTGACCAAGGTGAAACAGAAGAAACGGTGCTAGCGCAGCTGGATGCCGTGCTGTCAGTAGCCGGCGTCGAGGCAATCGCTGAAAGTGTGCTGGCTTATGAGCCGATCTGGGCTATCGGTACGGGCGAGACAGCCTCTCCAGAACAGGCTCAGCAAGTTCATCATGTGCTAAGAGAACACATTGCGGGGCAAGATGCTGGCGTCGCCGAAGCGCTTCGAATTCTCTACGGCGGTAGCGTAAAAGAAACTAATGCCAAAACGCTGTTTAGCCAACCTGATATAGATGGTGGCTTGGTGGGCGGCGCATCGCTAGATGTGGAACAATTTGCTGCCATTTGTGCGAGTATGGAATTTTGATCATGGAAACAATCGTCGTTATCGTTCATGTAATCGTCGCGATTGCAATTGTCGGCCTCGTCCTTCTTCAGCAGGGGAAGGGAGCTGACGCGGGCGCTTCATTCGGCGCTGGCGCCTCCCAGACGGTGTTTGGCTCTTCCGGTAGTGGAAATTTTCTGGTTCGAGCCACCACGGTCGCAGCAACCCTATTTTTTGTCACCAGCTTGCTCCTGGCAGTGTTTGCCAGTAACCGTTCAGGCCTTGGCCGGGCATCAGACATGCCGATTTTGAACCAGGAAATTCTGGAAGAGATTACGACTCAACAGTCTGATGTTCCGGTATTGGAAACTGAAGAGGTTTCGCCGGCTCCAATTCGGAGTGATATACCTAGCTTGCCCATAGACCCTGGTCAATAGCCACACATGTTGACCTTGCCCGGATTTTGAGAAATTGAGTTTCACAAGAAAAATGCCGAAGTGGTGGAATTGGTAGACACGCTATCTTGAGGGGGTAGTGAGCTTCGCTCGTGCCGGTTCAAGTCCGGCCTTCGGCACCA